>CAZWKO010000088.1:0-9159 GCA_964634925.1 uncultured Vicinamibacteraceae bacterium | reverse complement strand
CAGCGAAAAAGCTATCGATGCCATCTCTAAACGGCAATGTCCTTAAAAATCCATCATCGTCCACGCAGGCTTGGAATTCTGGCGTGGAGGGCCGTTCGATGCGGAAGTCGTGTCGCTCTGACAAAAACTGGGCAATTACGTCGTCAGTTTCTTCTGGTTCGGTAGAGCACGTTGCGTACACAAGCCATCCATTTGCTGCGAGCACTTCCGCGGCAGATCTCAGCATGCGGATCTGGCGAGAAAAAAATGTCTCCAGGTCCTCCGCAGTCCGGCGCCAACGAATGTCCGGGTCTCTTCTTAGAACGCCAAGTCCAGAGCATGGCGCGTCGACCAGAACGACATTGAATGCGGCGGTAAACGGCAGCGGTTGTTCGGCGTTAAGTCGAACGATTGTTGCGTTCGATATATTGTGCTGATTAAGTGTTTCAGCGAGCAGCGTCGTGCGTTGCAGGCGGTAATCACTTGCTATCAACCGAACTGGCTTGCCGCTGCATGCGATACCAACAGTTTTTAATCCGGGCGCCGCGCAGAGGTCAAGAACGAGCGGGTTGGTTAGCTGGTCGGTCAGGCTGCAGACAAGCTCGGTGACGACTTGTGCCCCTTCCTCTTGAGTAATGTAGTCGGATATCGACTTAGCGGTCGAGGGAGAGAGAGACCCATTCGTGATGATGAAACCTTGTTGTGCGATACGAGTTGACACTGCATGAATATCTGATTGCTTTAGGAGTGTCGTGAATTCTGTTTTCGAAACTTTGTTTAAAAGTGGCCTGATTGTTACCGGAGCACGCCGATTATTGAAGCGAACCCAGGCTGCAGCTGCTGACCATCCGTAATGGCTGAGCCATCGTTCAATAACCCAACGTGGGTGGGATAGTGTCACGCTTAAGTAAGTCACGGCGGCTTCATGATCGACGTTCGTGTCACTTTCACATAACGGAGGTGGTGGGAAGAGAATAGGCCGTCGTTTTTCAGTGAAGCTTCTTAATATCGCGTTTACGAAGCCACTAGCGCTACTTAATCGTACTTCGCGGGTTAGGGCGACGGCGTCCGTAACCACGGCATGAGGTGGAATGCGGTCGAGATTGACTAGCTGGTAAAGCGCAACACGAAGGATGCGAGCCACCGAGGTGTCGATATTCGCGAAGGCGCGAGAAGACAGTTGACTTATGATGTGATCAAGTGCGCTACGTGAGCGGTAGACACCAAGAGCTATTTCTCCAAGTAGAGCGCGGTCACGAGAGTCGTTGAGACCCTGTCGCGCTCGATCGAGTGCGGTCGCGAGGTCGAATCGATTGTTATCAACGTCCGTTAGAACATTGTGAGCCGCATGTCGTACCGGGGTAGTCATAGTCCGTGATTTGTTAGCTGTGCGCCTAGTTGCCAGCGTTGGCCTGAGAGGAAGGCGCTTGTCTCTAAAGGACGTCGCCCTTCCTGTTGAATTGTCAGGATTGCTAGAGCACTTTCGGAACCCGTTGAAACGACAAGCTGGTTACTACGCGCTTCGATAATTGTTCCGGGTAAGTCGGTGCTGGGGTGTTCGACAACCCTGCTGCGATGCACCAGGTATCTCGTGTCCCGGTGCATAGTGTCGGCATGGGGCCACGGGTGTAGCCCTCGTATCAAGTTGTGTATATCAACAGCGGACGAATTCCAATCGATGTGGCCGTCCTCCCGAGTGAGTGGTGGGGCAAATGTCGCTTGGCTATGGTCTTGGGTTTTTTCTTTGGCGACACCGGCTTCCAGTGAGTCGACAGTCTGGAGCAATAATTGAGCGCCCATTCCAGCGAGCAGGGTTTGCACGTCGTCACTTGTCTGGTCGGGATTGATTGCGCACCTAGTCATTCCTAGTATTGGCCCAGCGTCCATTTCAGTGACAAGTCGGATAATGGTGATGCCGGTCTCGCGTTCCCCTGCCATGATTGCACGATGAATTGGCGCTGCTCCACGGTACTTTGGTAGCAAGGACGCATGAACGTTGATCGTTCCGAGTCGGGGTGCGTCGAGTATTGGGTCTGGCAAGATACGACCGTACGCAGCGACCACCGAAAGTTCAGCGTTTAACGATTGAAGTTGCTGGCTGAACGTAGAGTCTCGAAGTTCCGCACGTTCGGGCTGCAATATTGGTAGACCGGCGTCGAGGGCGGATTGTTTGACCGGAGAGAACGTTACCTGGCGGCCACGACCGCGCGCACGGTCGGGCTGGGTGACGACGGCGACTACTTTATGATCGGACGCCAGAAGTGTCTCAAGCGTCGGTACTGCAAATGCTGGGGTGCCGTAAAAGACAATCCTCACCATTTACCGGACCGTCTTAATTTTTTTATCTTACGCAGCATCATATCGCGACGGAGACCACGGAGATGATCGAGGAATAGTGATCCGTCAAGATGGTCCATTTCGTGGCTGAAGGCGCGGGCAAGAATTCCGGTGGCTTTGATGTCTCTTGAGACACCGTCGCGGTTAAGCGCGCGCAGAGTGGCTTGGGATGGTCGTAAAATCGGTGCACTAAATCCGGGCAGACTAAGACAGCCTTCATCTTCGCGTTGCGCACCTCTTTGTTCAATCCATTCTGGGTTGATCATGACAATTAACTGGCTCTCGTCCTGTCCGCCAGACGGGTCTGCGACAAAGATTCTTAGTGGAATGCCGATTTGTGGGGCAGCGAGACCGACTCCGGATTCGGCATACATGGTCTCGATCATGTCTGTAATGGTTGTTTGGAGCTCAGGTGTAACTTCGCCAACGTGTTCGGCAGGACTGTGAAGTGTGCGGTCTCCGTAACGCACAATCGGTCGAATCATGTAAGAAATTGTAGTGCGGAATAGTAGACTCGGTATTTTTGGGAACGATGAGGCCTGGCGAAGTGGTGGTAAATCGCGTCGGCGACTATGATCGTACGAGAAGGCATTTAGGACTGTTGGGAACACTGGTTGCAATAACGAAGGGTGGAGCGTGCTTATGAGTAATCGATGGCCGTTAGCACTAGCAGTGACCTGCCTGTTGTTAGAGATCTCAGGGCTAGGACAGAGCCGGGATTTCAGGCCGGTTACAGATGAAATGCTTCAGAGTCCAGACCCGTCAGATTGGCTGAGTTGGCGTCGTACGCTGGATGGACAGGGGCATAGTCCTTTAGACCAGATCACGACAGACAATATTGAAGAGCTGAGGTTGGCATGGAGTTGGAGCCTTGGTGAAGGATCCCAGCAGACCACTCCGCTCGTGCATGATGGAGTCATGTATCTTGCGAACCCTGGCGAGATAGTGCAGGCGATTGACGCGGCCAATGGTGAGTTCATCTGGGAATATCGGCGGAATGCACCGCCGCCGGGTGATAGCTTCGGGGGACCACCGCCGGGTAGGGCCCATCGTAATATCGCGATGTATGAAGACAAGATTTATCTCAATACTGCGGATGCTCACATCATTGCGTTAGATGCCAGGAATGGGGATGTGGTGTGGGACACGGATGTGGGGCAAGGTATTGGTTTTCAGTATTCCAGTGGCTCCATTATTGCGGATGGCAAGGTTGTTTCTGGATTGACCGGTTGTGGACGGTACCGCGAGGAACCCTGCGCTATTGTTGGTCTTGATGCTCGAACAGGTGAAGAGGTGTGGCGAACGGCGACTGTTGCGTTACCGGGTGAATCAGGTGGTGATACGTGGGGGGATCTGCCATCGATGTTTCGTGCTGGGAGTGATTCGTGGATTCCGGGAAGCTACGACCCGGTGAGTCGAACCCTGTTTCATGGCACGTCGCAGGCAAAGCCGTGGGCACGGGCAGCGCGTGGCACTGATGGAGATGCGCTCTATACAAATTCGACGTTGGCTCTCAATCCGGATACGGGAGAGATGAAGTGGTACTACCAACATTTGCCAGGTGAAACATTAGACATGGATGAGGTCTTTGAACGAATCATCGTAGATTACGACGGTCGACGTTCAGTCTTTACCATGGGCAAGATGGCCGTTCTCTGGGAACTGGACCTTGCGACGGGTGGATTTCGTAACGCGCACGATCTGGGCTATCAGACCTTCGCGGACGTGGACCCCAACACGGGAGCCGTTGAGTATCGGGAGGGAATGGTTCCTGAGCTCTATAAAGAATTGTTTTGGTGTCCAAGTACCGCCGGATTTAAAAGTTGGAGAGCGATGTCTTACTATCCCGACCTTGAAACGTTTTACGTCCCGATCAATCTCAACTGTGAAACGGCGACATTCGGTCCCGTTGACCGTGTGGAAGGTGGTGGTGGAACCGGGCCGGTTCGACGGACGAATCATTTTCATCCACAAAGTGAGGGAGAGCTTGGGGAGTTTCTCGCAATGGACATGCGTACCGGAGAGGTGCGATGGCGGCGGCGGTTTCAAATGCCTATTAACAGCGCGGCGCTGACTACGGATGGAGGATTGGCATTTGCTGGTAGTTGGGACCGACAAATCTTTGCTTTTGATGCCGAGACGGGTGCAACCGTTTGGGAATCTAGATTGCCGCAGTCCGTACAGGGATTTATTACGACATACGCTGTGGACGGTCGACAGTATGTTGCGGTGCCAACTGGCGCGGGGGGGGCGAGTTGGGCAGGTTCGATACCATCGCAACTTATTCCGGAAAAACGACGTCCACTAGGAGGGAATGGTCTGTTCGTGTTTGCGTTGCCGGAATAATGCGACTGGCTACCGAAAGTCATATGTGAAGGCGACATGATTATTTCGAGGAACGTTCTCGCACGACGAACATTGCTGCGTGGTCTCGGCGCTTCTGTTGCGTTGCCACTACTTGACGCGATGGTGCCGCCGTTAACGGAGCTGGCACGTACGAGTGTTAGCCCGCCGCGGCGACTCGGGTTTGTCTATGCGCCGATGGGGGCGGATATGTCGGCATGGACTCCGGTCGAAAAGCAGATGGAGCTGGGTGTGCTGTCCTCGACGCTGCAACCGCTCTTTGAGTTCAATGCCCAAGTCACTGTGGTGACAAACGTTGGATTAGAACACACGACACCTGGCGGCCACGCCACCGCGGCGGCCGGTTTTTTAAGCGGCGTACGTTTGTGTCGGACAGGCTCAGAATCTGTTTGCGTTCGTAGGACGGTTGATCAGGTGGCGGCTAAGGCTTACGCGCCGTATACGTCGCTGCCTTCTCTTGAGCTTGCCGTGGACGTTCCGAACACGTCGAAGCAGGTGGAGTATGGTGCAGCTTCACGGTACTTGAATCACGTATCGTGGGTGTCGCCAGTTGTTGCTGCTGTGTCAGAGACACGTCCCGAGATGGTGTTTTCCAGACTCTTTGGCGGGAATGGACACCAGTTTCGTTCAGCCGGAAACAAGGCGATAGGCGGTAGTGTTCTTGATCGGTTGCGTGAGCCAATGCGATGGGTGAGGGGAGCTGTTGGAGCCACGGATCGCAGGACACTGTCGATGTATTGGGAGCAGATTCGTTCGGTCGAACGTCGGATTCAGAAAGAAATAAACACCGCGACCAAGAACCCAAGTAGGCAGGACTATGACCGACCGGTTGATGCCCCACTCAAGTATCGCGACCACGTTGGTTTAATGTTCGATTTGCAACTACTCGCGTTACGCGCAGATGTTACTCGTGTGGTGTCGTTTCAGTTGGCGCGTGAGTTGAGTCAGCGCGTCTATACGGAAGCGGGCGTTACGGAACCGCATCATGATGTGTCTCATCATGGTGGAGATCGAACTAAGCGGTGGGCTTTACGGCAGATAAATCGGCATCATGTGGAGTTATTCAGTGAGTACCTCCAGAAACTTGCCTCGGTAAGTGAAGGAGAGGGAACGCTGTTGGACAACACGATGTACATGTACGGAAGTGGGATGGGTGACCCACACCGTCACGACCATGATCAGCTCCCGCTTGTTCTCGTTGGGGGGCAACGGAAGAAAGAACGCAGTATTCAGCATCTTCAATTTGAGGATCGGACGCCGTTGTCGTCCGTTCATTCGTCACTTTTAGCTGGTGTTGGGGTTAAGGCTGATGCTGCTGCGGGTTTTTCAGAGGAAAATCTTATTGAACCTATTGTCGATTTGCAACAGCAACGGTGGGCACACGTGTAACGGCAGTGTCTGGCTGAAGGGGTGTCCGGGGCCGGACAGTGCTGTGTCAGGAGGTGGGTAATGCGGTTAGACGTAATCTTGGCGTTGTTATTACTTGGCGTGTCGTCAGTTGGGGCTCAGCCTAGTCGCATCCCCGGCGACAGAGGCGACATTGTCGTGACACCCATTGTGCACGCAAGTGTGCAGATTGAATATGACGGGACCGTGGTGCATGTAGACCCGTGGAGTGCGGGTGATTTATCGAAGGCGAGACCAGCTGACTTGATATTAGTGACTGATGATCCCGGGCATCACCTTGATCCGGTGGCGATAGAACAGTTGAGAAAAGATCGGGCACCGGTCGTACTCACCGCGACCGCTCATGAAAGCTATACCGATGGCATTGTGTTAGCTAACGGCGAACGGGGCACGTTTGCTGGGATCGAAGTAGAGGCTGTAGCGGCGTATGACATGACTCCGGGTCGACCCTGGCATCCAAAGGGCGAGGCTAATGGTTATGTTGTGACATTGGGTGGAAAGCGCTTATTTTTTTCTGGCGTGGGTGAATGTGTACCTGAAATTCAAGCGCTATCGAACATTGATGTGGCGTTTATGCCGATGAATTTGCCGGTTGACCGGATGCGTCCACGTCCGGTAGCGGAGTGTGTCAAAACCTTTAATCCTGACATCGTCTTTTTGTACCACTATGACAATGGGTATGCCGGTTGGTTGCAGAATCCAGATCGATCTCAACCGAATAGCGACACGCAAGACACGCTTCGGGCATTCGAAGAGGCGCTTGTAGGGCAAAGTATTGAATTCCGTGATGGCAATTGGTATCCACCAGTTACTGGTCAGTAGGCGGTCTCTCAGGGACGGAGAATTGGGAGGGTCATGATGCGCAATATAAATCGATATTTCGGGCAGCTTGTCCTTGTGTGTGGAGTCATGGGTTCTGGTTGCACAGCGATACCAGAGGACACGGAAGAGGCGGTCTCGCAGTCGAACGTCAGTGCATTTGAAGGGGCACGGGTGATTGTGGGAGATGGGAGTGAGCCGATAGAAGACGCCGTGTTTCTGGTTGAGGAGGACCAGTTTCTTGGCTTAGGTCGCCGAGGCGAAATTGAGATTCCAGCTGGGTCGACTCGGGTAGACCTGACTGGACGCACGGTGATGCCGGCGTTGATTGATACGCACACTCATTTAAGTCGGACACGTCCTGAATTGGAGGAAGACCTTCGACGACGGGCGTATTACGGTGTTGCGGCAGCGATGAGTCTGGGACAGGACGATGGTGGTGCACCGTTCGAGATTCGTAATGAGACGATTCCCGGTGCGGCGCGGTATTTGACGGTTGGTAGAGGTATCACACGGCCTGAACCTGGTCGATCTGAAATCCCCTTTTGGGTTTCGACAGCAGACGAAGCTCGTCAAGCGGTTCAGGATCTTGCGGCCGACAACATCGAGCTTGTCAAAATCTGGGTGGATGATCGTAGTGGACAATATGAAAAATTGACGCCGGAGTTGTACGGCGCAGTTATCGACGAGGCGCATACTCGTGGTATGAGAGTGACGGCGCATATTTTTTCGCTGGAGGATGCGAAGGGGTTGCTTCGAGCGGGCATAGATGCATTTGCACATGGCATTCGTGACCAGGATGTGGACGACGAGGTGATCGCACTGTTTAAAGAGCGCCCGAGTGTTGTGTTGGTTCCGAATCTGCCAGGTCGTGGTATCGCGGAGGATCTTAGTTGGGTTGGCGATACAATCGCACCCGGCGAGCTTGCAGAATTGCAAGCAAGATTTGTTGACCGGCCAGAGGCTCGAGAATCGTTTTCGATTCAGGCGAGGAATCTAGAGCGTTTGAATCGCGAAGGTGTCACCATTGCCCTTGGAACGGACGGAAATTCAAGTTGGGGGCCACATCTTGAACTCGCGGATATGGTCGCGACGGGAATGACATCGCACGAGGTTATCGTGGCAGCGACAAGTAACTCGGCAGAGTTTTTAGGGTTGTCTCAACTCGGAACAATTGCCACGGGCAAAGACGCAGATTTCGTGATTCTGAATGCGAATCCACTTGATGACATACAAAATACTAGGCGGATTGAATCCGTCTACATCCGTGGTGTTGAGGTTGATCGAGCAGGTCTAAGTAACCGCTGGCTTAATTCGACGACTGGTGAGTAGTCGCTCGTTATTGTTGGTCGGCCGTGTCAATGGAAACGTCACGGAGTTTTTGGCGTTCTGTTCCCGGGATACTTAGGTTTACGTTCGCGCCCAGTTCTGCAAGGAATGCGGCGGTTTCTGGCCACGTCTGAAATTGAAATGATTGTTTGGCGCCTTCTGCAATTCGGTAAGGTGTCCGCCCGCGGAAATCTCTGGCGTCAATGTCGGCTCCCTGGGTCACGAGATACTCAATGATTTCGTTGTTGCCACGGAAGGCCGCCCCGTGAAGGGCCGTGAAGTCAGCCTCATTAGTCGCATTTACATCGGCGCCCTGTTCGATCAATAGCGCGACTGCTTGTTCGGCAGTGTCAGATTTGACGCCGCGTGGTTCGGCAGGCGTGTAGGTTCCACGTCCGAGTCCTGCGGCCGCCATTAATGGAGTGGTGCCGTCATCTGTGGTGAGGTGAAGTTCGGCACCTGCCGAGAGAAGTAGTTGGATTATCTCAATGGACTCACCAGCGTCTCGATTGGCGTTATGCGCAGCGACCCAGAGGGGTGTGGCGCCACGGAGGTCACCGGTTCCGCAGGCAAACCGTTCGAACGCGCCTTCACGCGGATTAGCGATGTAGCTCATGAACATCGCGGACGTCATAAGACGGACGTTGGGGTCTGCGCCATGCTCAAGAAGGGACTGGACGAGTGACACGCGCTGGTCGCCGGTGAGGTTTTTTCCTCGGAAACGTTCCCCGAATCCGTGATGGCGAGACCATTCACCCAACCACGTTCCCACATTACCTGCAGCCGCATGAAGTGCGCTAATGGTTCCGAGTGTAGCGGTGGCATCGGCGCCCTGTCGAAGAAGAAATACTGCGAATTCGTGATGGCCATTTACGATGGCGTATGGGAGCGCGTGTGTGCCATCAACGCCAGTGTCATTGACGT
>CAZWKO010000087.1:0-9182 GCA_964634925.1 uncultured Vicinamibacteraceae bacterium | reverse complement strand
CCTTGATAGCGACCAGTTGACCTCGGGCAATTTCTGATAGCGCACAGCGTTTGGGTAGAAGAGCGACGCCGAGGTTCAATTCCACAGCACGTTTAATCCCATCGATGCTTGGCAGGTCAATTTGTATATTAAGAGAGGTATGGCTCTGTTCGTAGAGTCGTAAGACTCGTTCCCGGGCTGGCGAGGCCTCGTTGTGAGCGATGACTGTTTCTTGGCCGAATTCTTCCATGGAAATGGTCGACCGTTTTGATAGTGGGTGGTCTGGGTGAGTAAGTACAACCAGTTCATCTTCACCTAAGGGGACAGTAAGAAGACTCTGTTCACGGGGTTGAAATGTGAGGACACCAAAATCAATCGACCGACTTAGTAATTCCTGTGGTATCTGACGGGCGGAAACTCGTTGCACCTGAACCTGCGCGTGTGGGTAGTCTTTTCGAAAGCGTTCCATCGCAGGAAACAAGATATGAACAGCCCCTTCGTTGGCGCCGATTGATACACGTCCGCGGCGTAGTTGTTGCAGTTCTCGAACGGCTCCTTCTGCCTCTTCTTTAAGTTGTGTTAACCGGCGCGCATAATCAAGGAGAAGTTCTCCCGCTTCGGTTAATCGTCCGCCTTTGGCTGACCGGTCAAAAAGACGTTCGTCGAGTTTTTCTTCGAGCTTTTTAATTGACTGACTAATAGCGGGTTGTGTGCGGTGGAGACGTTCAGCCGCCCGGGAAAAACTCCGCTCTGTTGCGACAGTTATGAAGACGTGCAATTCTGCCAAATCCATTGGTGTCTCCTCTGAGGGGATAAGGAGGAATTATGACAGGTGTCGTTGTATAAGCTGTTGCTTACTGAGAAAGTGTAAGAGTTGGCTCATAACTTATTGGTTTCAGCGTTTAAAGTCGCCTGTGTGTAGCATCATCACGCTATCGCGATGCGATGGCAATGCTGCCATGAGGTGAAAGTAGATGCGGGCGGTTAGTGGCAAGAGAAACAGTAGCTTGATAAGGGCTTGGTCGAAGGGTTTTAGTTGTCTGACCCACTGGCCTCGTTAGCTGCGCCATCGTCATAGTAGTCAACCTTGTCGAGTGGCATCACGACGCTCGACAGTACATTAAGGACATGGGCGTTGATTCTTTTGTAATAGCGAGTGGCCAAGATAAAGGCCGTCGTTGTCGTGGCATCGTAAGTACTTTGTCCAATCGTGGCGACTAGGCTATCGCATCGTCTGGCAGTTTCCCGGCCTTGGCGAATTAGCTCGGCTGCCTCGCCATGTCGAGACGAGAGTACGACATTTGCGCAGGCCTGGTACACCAACTCGACATTTCGACGAATCATCATTAACTCGTTTAATTCCTGGCTTTCTGGGAGGTTTTTAGGGCCTATCTCTACGATTTCCGAAAGATTCTTTGCGTAGTCACCTAATCGTTCAACGTCTTTGACAAGGCTCATAAGTAAGAGTGAATACGGTGCATCGACACTATTGCCTGGGATGGAGAGATGGGTCATGAGCGCCCGTCGAATCGTTCGTTCTAGTTCATTGACTTCAGCGTCAGCTTTGTGGACTTTGTCTTGCGCATTTTCGTCATGGTCCTCTCCAAAGAAGATCTGACCGGAAGAATAGGTCATTTCTCGCGTGAGATTCAGCATGAGTGCGAAGTCGTCGGCAACTTTTGAGAGTGGGTCATCGCCACGGAAAATACTTAATAGTTCTTGAAGCACGAGGCCTCCGTTCTGTTTTAGTTACGACAGCATCTGGCTTACGAAGACGGCCAACGCTGGCAAACCGTAGAATAGCAGTGCAACACAAGCTAAAGTTAATCGCCGAGACCGTACTGCTAAATGGCTGACGCGGCGAGCGATATTCAGCGGAATATTTCTGACCGCTGAAATCGGATAGACCAATAGTGTCCCAGTTAAATTAAACAACAGGTGAACCAAGGCTATTTGAAGCCCGGCGGTAGCATTGACTCCGGTGACAGCGAGTGCTGCAAGAAAACCGGTGACGGTGGTACCGATGTTTGCACCAAGCGTGACTGGAAACGCTCGCTCAAGCCTCAGTAGTCCAGCGCCGGCCAGAGGTACGAGCAGCGATGTTGTGATCGAACTGGACTGCACCATAATGGTAACGATGACTCCAATGAGGATAGATACCACAGCATTGACGCCAAGCGCTTTATTGACGGCACTTTCGACTCGACTTTGAACGGTGCCGCTCATGACCTTTACGATCAAGAACAGTGCACCAAATATAAGGACTCCGCTTACCGTGATCAGGAAGATGGCTTGAGCACCTTCCGTTGAGAACAGGGCCTCGTTTATGCTGGAAATCGGAGCCAGACCGTAGCCCAGGGCTGTTCTGAGCGGGCTTCGATAGACCACACCCCCAAATTCACCCAAGAATCCGGTAAACCACCCAGCGGTAGATTGGAGAAAGCCGGTGAACATTTCCAATGGCAAAAGAAGTAAGACTGCAATGTAATTGAAGACGTCATGGCAGATGGCAACCGGAAATGCGCGCTCAAATTCTTCTCGGCGTCCAATGTGACCGAGTGCCACAATCGTGTTCGTGACGGTTGTTCCAATGTTTGCGCCCATGATCATTGGAACTGCGTTCAGAAGAGGTAGTGGGTTTTCCGGAGCGGCGACCAAGCCGACAATCATCGCTGTTGTGACCGACGAACTCTGGACGACGGTCGTCGCGAGCAGTCCGACCAGTAGCCCCATGAAGGGGTTTTCGGTCGCGGTAAAGAAACTTTGAATCAGGTCTTCCCCGAGCAATCTGAACCCACTACCCAGTCCTCTTACTCCGACAAGGAAGACAAAAAGTAATCCGAAGACCACAAGAAGACTGGCAAGAACAGATGGTTTTCGGACGCTTTGGCCTGCGGCTATGGTCATAGAGTTGTCGCCAGAAGATAGGTGCTGTCGGGTGGATGTCCACAAACAACAGCGCCTGTTGTTGCGATAACGTCTTTTGGTACTTGCGTACGAAAAACGACGAGAACCGAACTTGGTCTAGTGATACCTAGGAGTTGTTGCTTAGTCATTCGATGACTGCGGGTCTGTGTCAGTGTCAAAAGTGTCATTCCATTAAAACCTGATCACGGTGGCGACGTGGAGTCTGGCTAGTAGGTGATTCGATATGTCGTTCTGAGCGATGAACAATCTTTTTGTTAAGTGGAGTGTTGCGTCAAGACTGACTCCGGGTCTTACGACGTAGGAGGTCTCAATCATATCGAGCCGTATATTGGTTCCTGGCATATCGCTAAATACGAATGCCGAGGGTGTGACCGTATGCTGCTTCGATCCACAAGCCTTTATTGCGGTCGGTGGTGGCTTTTGTATTAACGGCATAGTCGACGAGCAGGCGAAACGGGTAGTCAGGGTTTGGAGTGCTAAGAGTTGCTTCTGCGATGACATCTATGACATTAAACTCTGAGGCAAAGTTGGTTGCGATGCCGTTAGTGTTTCGGATGACTCTGTTCGTCAGGATGCTGCTGAGTTCACCGCTTGCTTGAGCGGCCACAATTTGATCGGCATTTCGCCACATGTAATTCGCGGTAGATAGTTGAAAGCTGTTTGAGCCAAACGTGAAAGACGCTGCGCCGTAACCGCCGAGCATATAAGCGTCAGCGCCACGGGACACTTCATTAACCGCGGTCTGTAGCGCCACCAGGTCGATAGCGACGTTTTCTTGTGGCTGCCAACTAAATTGTTCCCAACCGCCTTCGAAATTCAGATCGTCGTCGAAAGTCATTTGGGTTCGCATTATCGGCGTAGGAAACTTTCCGACACCGAGGGTCAGCGCGTCCGCAGCTTGCGGGTTATACACGACAAAGGCACGGTCGAGGTTGAAGGGCTTTGGGCGAAAGAATCCTTTAAAGGTCTGGTTTGTTGATGCTGGCGTGCCCGGGTCACCACTGGCAACCTGTAACTGGAAACGCGTGTCGTCGTTAATTTCAGAGTCGATTCTCAGGCGCAGGCGCAGGCGGGTTCGATTTCGAGTTGGTCGGTCGGTTTGGTAGAAGCCTTCGTATCGTGAACGAAAATCACCGCTAAGTCTGAGGCTCTCCTGCCACGTTGCTGTAGATGATTGTGTAGATGCCTCGTCGCTCGTAGTGTCTTGAGCGTTAAGCGCTGTGTTGGTAATTGCCACGATTGCGACGGCAGTCCACAAGAAACTGACATCTAAAAAAGACCAGCCTGAAAACTTGCGTCGCAAGGTGTTTAGATTATTTAGCAAAGGATTTATGTCTCCGTTAGGTCTATGTAAATTGTGTGTAAATGAATGTGCGGTCTTAGAAATTACTGCTCGGAGAAGCACCGCTGCATTGCGCGAGCCCGTCGCTCTGAAATATCCACTGACGGACAACTTCTTGAGCATGTGGATTATGGGTTTCAGTTCTCTAGTGAAATTTTGTAGACGGGATTGCTTCTGCATTGAAAGTGTTAAACGCCTATAACACTAGCTATCGCAGGTAAAGTCTTTGTTAAAAGGGTAGTTAAATCCTGATTCGGACTTAATTTATGGGGGTTCCAAGGATGTTGTGTGGGTCGACGGATGTTGTGTGGGTCGACGTTTTAGCTGGTCTGAGGTTATCTATATAAGTATATATAATGATTTTGTAATAAATATAACTTTGACTTTTGTTGTTGGAATTGCCTTAATAAGACACGGTTGTGTGTATTGATGACCGCGCTTAAGCGCACGCTTAGGAGATGTTGATGGCGAGCGACCGACTCTATATTTTTGATACGACGTTACGGGATGGTGAGCAATCGCCTGGCTTCTCCATGAATACGGATGAGAAAATCCGTCTTGCGCATCAAATTGAAGCCCTCGGCGTGGACATCATTGAAGCCGGATTTCCGATTGCGTCGGATGATGATGCGCATGCGGTGAAGCTTGTTGCTACAGAGATTAAAACTCCTGTGATTGCTGCGCTCGCGCGCTGTAACCCAGCTGACATTGAATGCGCCGGTGAATCATTAAAGCCAGCGGCACAGTCACGGATTCATACGTTTATTGCGACCTCTGATCTTCACCTAGAACGGAAACTTCGTATCAGCCATGATGATTGTATCGAGGCGGTTGTAGCAGCAGTGAAGCAGGCACGTCAGTACACAGACGACATTGAATTTTCTGCCGAAGATGCGACCCGCAGTGACATGGAGTTTTTATGCAAGGTCGTAGAGGCCGCTATTGCGATGGGGGCGACGACGATTAATTTGCCGGACACCGTTGGGTACTGCACCCCTGAAGAAATACAAGAGTTTTTTATGGAGGTCAGGCAACGGGTTGCGAATATCGATGACATTATCTTAAGTACACACTGCCATGATGATCTTGGTCTTGCTGTTGCGAATTCGCTCGCAGCGGTGCAAGCAGGTGTACGTCAGGTGGAGTGCACAATCAATGGCATCGGCGAACGTGCGGGGAACGCGTCACTCGAGGAAATTGTGATGGCCACGCGCGTGAAGCCAGACCGATTGCCCTATGAAACGGACGTGGTCTCAACGGAACTGTTTCGCACGAGCCAAATGCTGACCGAGTTGACGCATGAGTCGGTACAAGCGAACAAGGCCATTGTCGGCAGGAATGCCTTTGCACACGAAGCCGGTATTCATCAGGACGGCGTTATTAAGGACCGTCGAACCTACGAGATTATGAAACCTGAGGATGTCGGTGTTGAGTCGACACTAGTGCTGGGCAAACATTCTGGGCGTCATGCCGTCAAAAAACAGTGCCAAGACCAAGGCTACGAATTAAGCCGTTTTGAACTGGACCGAGTTTATCGTGAGGTCATTGCGCTTGCGGACCGCCAGAAATCAGTGAGTGAAGCCGATTTGTCGCGTATTGTTGAAACGATCCAGACCGCAGCGGTCACGGACCAAGGCGCTGCGTAACCTCCTTACTTCATTCGTCCGTCGCACCAGAACCGATTCCATATGCAAGCAAAGATAGCGTTACTGCCAGGAGATGGCATTGGACCGGAAGTCATTCATAGTGCTGCCGAAGTACTGAAAGTTATTGCGCAGCGTTATGGTCATACCTTGTCGTTGTCGCAGTCGCTCGTGGGAGCGGCAGCCTTGCGTGCAGGCGAGCCGCCACTTCCAGCCGCCACGTTGGAAGCCTGTCTTGCCGCAGATGCAATTCTTCTTGGGGCTGTCGGTGATCCGGAGTTTAATGCGGGTCCGCGTGAACGGCGTCCAGAGACAGCACTGCTTGACCTGCGTCAGGCGCTCGGCGTGTACGCGAATCTTCGTCCAGCAAAGGTGTGGCCTGGTCTTGAGGATGGCGGTTCGCTCAAACCGGAACGCTTAGTCGGGCTTGATGTGTTAATTGTTCGTGAGTTGACCGGTGGTATTTACTACGGGGAACCCAGAGGACGAACGGACGATCGTACGGTTGCGTTCGACACGATGCGTTACAGCCAACCAGAGATTGAACGCATTGCAACGGTCGCATTTGAGAGCGCGCGTGGGCGCAATCAATTAGTGACATCTGTTGACAAGGCGAATGTGCTCGAAAGTTCACGCCTATGGCGTGAAGTCGTGACGGATGTGGGCACGCGCTATCCGGATGTCCGCCTTGAACACCAATTAGTGGATTCGTGCGCGATGTTACTGGTCTCGAACCCCGACAAGTTTGATGTCATTTTGGCTGGTAACTTATTTGGCGACATTCTTTCTGATGAAGCCGGTGCGGTTGTTGGATCATTGGGGTTGTTGCCATCAGCGAGCGTCGGAGGGTCGGGCGGGTTATTTGAACCCGTGCATGGGTCAGCGCCGGATATTGCCGGTCAAGACAAAGCCAACCCCATTGCAGCTATTGCATCTGCGGCGATGTTGCTGCGGCATGCACTCAATGCTGAGGAAGAAGCGACCAAGATTGAATCTGCCATTGGGTCGGTACTCGACGACGGTCTCCGAACTGCCGACCTAGCTACGGATGGTCAAGAAATACTTGGGTGTCAGGCGATGACGCAAGCCGTTATTGCACGGCTAGAGTAAACGAGACGTCATGCGTCGCCGTCTCAAAGCACTGAGTCGCTTCCGACTTGCAGGGTATGATCAGCAATAGGGTCATTGCTTAACGTAGAGGCACCAGGGGGTCGTTTGCATATTCTTCATTACTTAGTCGCGTGCGCCGTCCGCAAAATGTTCCGGCGTGGTGCCTCGGCGTGTGTCGTTGCGGTCTTGGGGGTAATTATGGGTGCTCCTCCAGTGAGTGTTGAAGCCCAGGAAGCAACGTCCGGAGACACGCGTCGACTGGCGAGCGAACAAGGAAGCATTGCTGTCGGGCCGTTCGTGAATATTTCTGGTCGTTCATCGGATGACTGGATTGGTTACGGCATTGCCGAAACCGTGTCAGTCGATTTAAAGCAATGGACCACATTATCGGTCGTCGGCCGTGACGTCTTGGATGAAGAATTCTCTCAGTCGGTGGTGAGACCTGACAATCTCGAGCGCGTAGCGCGTGAGCTGAGTCAAACGCTTGGAGCGCGGTGGCTGATTGTTGGCGGGTATCAGCGCATTAACGATCAGGTGCGTATTACCGCGCGGGTTCTCGAAACAAAAACGGGCCGTATTGAAACGGTGACCAGAGTCGATGGCAAGATCGAAGAACTCTTTACCCTGCAGGATCAGATTGTTGCCAAACTCGGAGAAGGATTTCTCGCTCTAACGAACGCTCCCATGGTAGCAGTCGCTGCAGAAGCACCCGCCGCAACGCCCAGTCAACCTGCCGTGGCGACGCCGACCGATGTTGCGGGTGGTCTGTCTTTGGGTATGCCAGGAGCTGCGGGGTTTGGCGTTGCCGAAGGAGCCGGCATTCTCACGGGTCGGCCGACACTCAGGCCAAGTCGAAGCGATGTCCGTCCTGACATCGATGGACGTCTTGATGATGTCATTTGGCAAGACGCTATTCATATTACTGAGTTTGTCCAGCAAAACCCTGTCGAAGGAGCGCCGGCGACCGAGGATACCGACGTGTGGATCGCCTATGACAGCCAGAATTTGTACATCGCCGTACACGCACATTACAGCGACCCAAGCATCATGCGGGCCAATCGTGTTGACCGAGACCAATCGTTTGACGATGACAACATCTCGTTTTATTTCGACACCTTTCTCGATCAACAACGTGCCTATCTTTTCTCAGTCAATGGCTACGGTGTTCAGGGCGATGCGATTGTGAATGCGCGTGGCTTTGGTCGGAGCAATCGCCGACGATCGACCGGAAGTTTTAGTGCTTTTAGAGGTGGTATTCCCACTGGGGATAATTCATGGGATGCCTTGTTCAGTAGCAGCGGCCAGATGGTTGATGACGGCTACACCGCCGAGGTCGCTATTCCATTCAAGAGTTTGCGCTACCCAGAACGCGAACAGGGTTTACCCCACCGCTGGGGTTTTCAGATTGTCCGAGAAATACGCGGGAAAGATGAATTTCAGGTGTGGGCACCGGTGACGCGAAATGTGTCAGGGTTTTTGACGCAGGCGGGGCTGCTGGAGGGGATGACGAACCTGTCACTCAGTCGTAACCTGGAGATCATGCCCACGTTTACGGGTGTGCAGTACGGCTCTCTGAACCAACAGGGAAAATTTATTGATGGAGATCCATCGCCGGAAGGTGGCGTGAATGTGAAATATGGCATCACGTCGAACTTGATTGCTGATTTCACATACAACCCTGATTTTTCTCAGATTGAGTCAGACCTGCCACAAATTGAAGTGAACCAGCGGTTCGCGTTGTTTTATCCGGAGTTGCGACCGTTCTTTCTTGAAGGGGCAGAGATTTTTTCTCCGCAGCGTGGCATGGTCACGTTTGTCAATACGCGGACGATCGTTGACCCAGAGTTCGGCGGAAAAATTACGGGCAAGGTTGGCAACACGACGGTTGGCTTGATGATTGCTAATGATGAAGCCCCAGGACGGACGGATAGTTCGACGGATAGTGCGTTTGGAGAAACAGCCAACAATATTGTTGGACGAGCACGGTACGACTTGTATGCGGAGTCGTATGTGGGGGCCTTGGTGACGCACCGAGAATTTTTGGATACGCATAGTACGTTGGGTGCGCTCGACGGGAATTTCCGTCTCGGTCAAACGCAGTCACTGTCGTTTCAAGCGGTTCAGACCGACCATCGTGATCTTGAGCAAATGGATCGCGAGGGGCAGATGTTTAATCTCTC
>CAZWKO010000086.1:0-9191 GCA_964634925.1 uncultured Vicinamibacteraceae bacterium | reverse complement strand
ACGACGGCGGCGACGTCCTGCCGACCATCGACGTACCGACCCTGTTTCTCGCGGGCGCTCGGGACAGCTTCGTCCCGCTGAGGGTCCTCGAAGCGGCGGCCGAGGCGGTCCCGGACGCGCGCATGGAGATCTTCGACGACGCGACCCACGCTAACGTGTGGGCTGACGAAGCAAACGACGACGATGAACTCAGAGAACTAGCCCAGCAAGAACTTATTCAACTTGAAGAACGCCGAGAAACGCTCCTGCAGGAAATTAAAATCCTCCTCATCCCAAAAGACCCAAATGACGAAAAAAACGTCGTCCTTGAAATTAGAGCTGGTACCGGCGGTGACGAGGCTGGCCTCTTTGCTGCGGACCTGTTTCGAATGTATGCACGGTACGCTGAAACTCTTGGTTGGCGAGTTGAAGTTCTTTCTTCCAACGAAACTGGAGTCGGTGCAATTAAGGAAGTCGTCGCCCTCATCGAGGGAAAACGCGTTTACAGCCAATTAAAATATGAAAGTGGCGTGCACCGTGTTCAGCGCGTGCCCGCCACGGAAGCGAGTGGACGTATTCACACGTCGACTGCGACCGTAGCTGTACTACCAGAGGCTGAAGAAGTTGATATTCACATTGAGGACAAAGACCTTCGGATCGATACATTTTGTTCGAGTGGACCAGGTGGTCAAAGTGTCAATACAACTTACTCGGCTGTCAGAATTACGCACATACCAACCGGTCTAGTTGTTTCCCAGCAGGACGAAAAGTCGCAAATAAAAAATAAAGCCAAGGCCATGAAAGTATTAAGGTCTCGGCTCTATGAAATCGAGTTGCAACGTCAACAGGATGAAATCGCCTCAGATCGAAAAGGTCAAGTCGGAACCGGAGAACGTTCAGAAAAAATACGCACCTACAACTTTCCCCAAAGCCGTATTACTG
Source organism: uncultured Vicinamibacteraceae bacterium (assembly GCA_964634925.1). Taxonomy (GTDB): domain Bacteria; phylum Acidobacteriota; class Vicinamibacteria; order Vicinamibacterales; family UBA8438; genus DTWD01. Next base: position 8,270 of record CAZWKO010000086.1, on the reverse strand, counting down.
ATCACCGTATCGGATTTACGACGCATCAACTTCCTTCCGTACTTGCTGGTGGGCTTGACGAACTGATCAACACTGTCGTCACGCATTTCCAGTCTGAAAAACTCAAAGACGAGGAGGCTGCCACCGTCTCATGACGCTTCGAGAGCATGTAGCCAATGCAGCGAGACGCCTAAAACAAGCAGGGATCAAAGATTCTGAAGCATTCGCTGACGCAGAGTTGTTAGCCAGACACATACTAGACTGGGACCGCTCAACATACCTTCTTCGTAACCACGAAGCCCCTCCCCAAACATTTGATATCGCTTACGAAACAACTATTAAACGTCGTTCCGAAAGAGAACCGACCTCGTTAATCACAGAGCAAAGAGAATTCTGGGGCTTGGAATTCTCCATAAAACCAGGTGTATTGATTCCTCGGCCTGAAACTGAACTTATCGTTGAGACTGCTATTGAGCTATTCCCAGACCGTGCCGAAGCAGAATTCTCTATTGCGGACATTGGAACGGGTTCCGGGTGCCTCGCTGTAGCACTGGCACTTGAATTTCCTCGATCAATTGTGAATGCACTTGACACATCTGTTACAGCACTTGCGATTGCCAAACATAATTGCGTCAGACATAGTGTGAACGACCGTATTACGCTCGTTGAAAACAGCTTCCAAAATTGGCTGCCGATGCGGAATAGCCCCGCATACGAACTAGACCTTATTGTTGCGAACCTACCCTATATCCCACAAAATACAATTAAAACTCTCTCGCCAGAAGTACGAATATATGAACCATACTGCGCACTTGATGGTGGACCAGACGGACTTTTTCTATTAAGAAAACTTCTAGAGATTGTACCCACCTGCTTAAACATAAAAGGTGTTTTGCTGATCGAAATTGGGTACGGCCAGGCACCAGCGCTTCAAGAAGCACTCAAATCGATACCCAACCTCGTCTTACACGGATTCCGGTCTGATCTCCAAGGAGTATCCAGAACCGCTATCGTAAAGCGCAGTAGCCCTTCATGACAGAGGACGTTATGTCAAACTGCTTATTCTGCAATATAGCGACCGGCACAGTACAGAGCGACGTCGTGTACGAGGACAATAAAGTCATCGCCTTCAACGACATTAACCCTCAGGCTCCCACGCATGTCCTGATCATCCCCAAACAACACATCAGCACATTAAACGACCTGACTGCGACTGATGAACTTATTGTAGGGGGTCTTGTTAGAAGCGCCGCAAAAATTGCAGCATCTTGTGGACATACCGAGAACGGCTATCGAACCGTTTTCAATTGTAATAGAGCTGCCGGTCAGACAGTATTTCACATCCACTTACACCTACTCGCCGGCAGACAGCTCGATTGGCCACCGGGCTAGCATCGTCGGCAACTCGACAAGCGTACGTATCTCCGGGACTCCATCGGCAAGACTATTGTTAACGTCGCCTGACCGAGCCAGCAGGATGGCCTTCATTCCGACCTGGCGGGCACCCATCACATCATGCGTCACACTATCGCCGACCATCACACCTTGTTCGGCTGGTACGCCAACCAATCTGAGAGCTTCGTGAAAAATACTCGGGTGGGGTTTTAGATAACCCTGGTCAGAAGACGAAACCGCAGCTGTGACAAAAGCTGACAAATTAAAATGATTTTGAAAGGTTTCTAAACAGCGATGAGTATTCGAAATTAAACCAATGCCGTACCCTGCTTTATTCAGATCACTGAAAGTAGGTCTGACATCCTCGTACAATGAAAAATGTCGACAGTTTGCCCATTCATCATAAATCTCAAGAGCACATGCATCTAGTGTGGAACCAGAAGCACCCATTTCAACCAAAACTCGTTTCGCATACCGGATAAACGGGTCAGGGCAATAAACATTATCGTTGAATTCATCAAGTTCAACGGAAGCCACACGGACTGCTTCGGAAAAACGGGATGGCTCAACGTTCAGGCCGTAACGTGTCGCAAACGACTGATATCCTGAACCGTCAAAAGTCGGACCAGGATGGATTAGTGTGTAATCAACGTCAAAAAATACCGCCTCCATTGGCCGTGCTCCCTCTCAAACTAAAATCTTTGAAACGACATCATCGGAGGCAGACTTAGTCGACCTCTACCATATGGCCAACCTTTATTGCTGCTAGACAGACTAATCCAGTGATTACCGACTCAGCCATAAATTACTTCCGCTGACTTCACCAAGGCGAATCGACTAGCATCGATACGATTACTATTTGCACTACAATTAATGTAAATAGCTATTGGTAATAGCTTTACGCCATTCGCTTCATAGCCACGTCACGAAAATCATGCCCGACTGGAAGGATACACTCAACCTCCCCAACACTGGCTTTCGCATGAAGGCGAACCTACCTGTCCATGAACCAGAAATTCAGAAACACTGGGAAAAAACTGACCTGTACGGACAAATACGAAAACAACAACGTGGCAAGGAAAGTTACATATTGCATGATGGACCACCTTATGCAAACGGCCGAATCCATCTTGGTCACGCACTGAACAAAATCTTAAAAGATTTTATTGTGAAATCAAGAACTATGGCCGGTTTCGACGCACCGTATATTCCCGGATGGGATTGCCATGGCTTACCGATAGAACTCCAGGTTGACCGACAACTCGGAAAGAAAAAACGTGAAATGAGCACCGCTGACATCAGGCGAGCCTGTCGTGACTATGCCAGCAAGCATGTCGGCATTATGCGGAAGGAATTTAAACGGCTTGGCGTTCTCGGCGACTGGAATACTCCATACCTGACGATGGATTACGCGTATCAGGCAACTATTGTTCGAGTCCTTGGCAACTTCGTCGACCAAGGACTCGTTTACAGAGGAAAGAAGCCTGTTCATTGGTGTATCAGTTGTCGTACCGCGCTTGCCGAGGCTGAAGTTGAACATGAAATACATCGTTCACCAGCTATCTATGTTGAGTTTGCGCTGAAAAAAGAAAGTCGGTCGCAATTCAACAAGATAGCACCTTCTCTGGCAGGCAATTCGATCTCAGTATTGATTTGGACTACGACGCCTTGGACAATTCCCTCAAACCTTGCCATCGCATTCCACCCTGAACTCACTTACGGTGTGTACAAGCCAACAACAAAAGCCGACGATTCATCTGCTTTGATTCTTGCGACAGATTTGACTAGTCGTGTCGAACAGGAAACAGGACATGTTCTCGGAAAACCCGTCGCGACATGTAAAGGACGAGACTTAGAATCACTTCAGTTTCATCATCCATTGTATGAGCGAGACTCAGTGGCTGTTCTGGCTGACTATGTAACCACTGAACAAGGCACCGGAGCAGTACACACAGCGCCTGGCCACGGAAGCGACGACTTTAACACTGGAACGCGTTACGGACTTGAGGTCTACGCTCCGGTTGGGCCTGACGGTAAATTTACCTCAGACGTTGAGTTGTTTGCTGGTTTAAAGGTCTTCGATTCAAATCCTAAGGTTGAAGAAGCCCTTATGGCTCGGAAGCGACTTTGGCACCGAGACAACCTCGATCACTCCTACCCACACTGCTGGCGATGCCATAAACCAGTTATCTTTCTAGCAACCTCTCAGTGGTTTGTCGCCATGGACACCCAAGACTTTCGACAACGGGCCCTGAGTGCCATTGAAGAAGTCGAGTGGTTTCCCAGTTGGGGTGAAGAGCGGATTCACAACATGGTGGAAAATCGGCCTGACTGGTGTATTTCACGGCAACGTTCGTGGGGCGTGCCGATTCCCGCTCTCTATTGCACATCCTGCCACGAAGCCACACTGACGAAAACCTTGACTGACCGAGCCGCCACACTCTTTGAAACTTACGGCGCAGATGCGTGGTACGAGCACGACCTCAGTGAATTCGTACCTCAAAATTTCATCTGTCCTTCTTGTGGGAACGGAACATTTGAACGAGAGCAGGACATTCTTGATGTCTGGTTCGACTCCGGGTCAAGTCATGAAGCAGTGCTCGAATTAAATAAAGCCCTTACATGGCCAGCAAATCTTTATCTCGAAGGGTCAGACCAACACCGTGGGTGGTTCCATAGCTCCCTGCTTGTTGGCCTCGGAACGCGTGACGCCGCACCGTATAAGCAAGTTCTCACTCATGGGTTCGTAGTCGACGAAGACGGTCGAAAAATGTCCAAGTCGCTCGGCAATATCATAGAACCCAACACTATTATCAAGCGACACGGGGCCGAGATACTAAGACTATGGGCTGCGATGGTCGACTACCGAGAAGAAATGCGTCTTGGTCAGGAGACACTCGATCGTGTGGTTGAGGCTTACCGGAAAATTCGAAATACTTTACGGATCATGACAGCCAATCTCTACGACTTTGACCCATCAACCGATGCTGTCCCGCATGAACAACTTGAAGAAGTAGATCGTTACGCACTTGCACGTTACGGAGAAACGGGATCGAAAATTATTGATGCGTACGAATGTTACGATTTTAAATCGATCTCACATACGCTAAACCAATTCTTAACAGTCGAGGTAAGTGCATTCTATATTGATGTCTCAAAAGACAGACTCTACACGTATGCTGCGAACTCTAAGGAACGGCGGTCGGCGCAAACTGCTCTGCACACCATCACCGATGGCTTAGCAAAGTTACTTGCACCATTACTTCCTATTACTACTGAAGACCTCTGGCGTTTTCTCCCAGGCTCTCAAAAATCCAGCGTTCACCTTTCAGAATTTCCGAACAACTGCAAAGCACTAATTGACAATGATTTACTCGCCACTTGGAAGCGTCTCTTAACATTACGTGAACATGTAAATCGACAACTCGAACGGTTGCGACAAGAAAAAGTAATTGGCACTTCTCTTGAAGCAACCGTGTCACTTCGCGTAGATGGGATTACGACAACTCTGCTCGAATCATACAAATCATTTCTGCCAACGCTCTTTATTGCCTCTAACGTTGTGTTGGAACCAAATGACGAAGAAGTTCTGCGTTCACTTACCAAAAAGAATTCGGTAACATCAGAATCAAGCAACATTTTTCTGGAACAAGATCTCGACGGTCAATATGCTGGCTCAGCACTAATTGAAGTCGAGCGCACAGATGGCTCAAAGTGCGAGCGCTGCTGGCGATACGTGAAGGCAGTGTCAGTATCCGAACCGAGCGGTTTATGCGACCGCTGTATTGAGGCATTGGCCGGGGTACATTAAATTGTCATCTGATTTTCCGTCGAGGCGACTGATGTTTGGCTTCGCCGCGTCAATCTTATTTTTTGACCAGATCACGAAGGTCCTTGTACGTCAGTATTTAGCTCTTCACGAAAGCATCAGCATCATCCCGAATTTGCTCGATTTCCGCTATGTGCAAAATACAGGCGCAGCATTTGGATTTCTAAATAACGCCGACATCCCCTTTAAACCTGCACTGATGACCGCAGTCGCTCTTTTTGCGCTAATCGCCATAGGTCTCTATACAAGCCGACTTTCTTCAGAGGAACCGCTAGCGAAAATTGGACTTACCGCGATTATGGGCGGCGCATGCGGAAACCTCGCCGACCGAATTTCGGTGGGTTATGTTGTTGATTTTATTGACGTGTATTGGGGCACGTGGCACTTTTGGGCATTCAATGTCGCCGATGCTTCTATCACCATTGGCGCTGGATGTCTTATCCTCGACATGGCGGTCTTAAATAGACATGTATCCGAAACTACTAGATCTCGGTCCAATTAGTATTTATTCATACGGCTTATTGCTGGTGGCGGCTTACCTAGTTGGCCTGCAACTAGCCGTATTCCGAGGACGAGCCCGTGGACTTGACGGCAACCGTGTCATGGACCTCGGAATTGCCATCATTGTCGCCGCACTAATTGGAGCAAAACTATTATTGTTTTTTGTTGAATTTGATCATTTCACGGAAGATCCGGCTGAACTCTGGACGCTCCTCAGATCCGGTGGGGTCTTCTACGGTGGTTTACTACTCGCCGTTGGCGTGGCCTTCTGGTATGTGAAACGCCACGCCATGCCTCTATGGACCACCTGCGACGCCTTCGCCCCAGGTATCGCGCTTGGCCAGGTTGTCGGACGTCTTGGATGTCTTCTTGCTGGTTGTTGCTATGGCCATCCAACGGATCTTCCGTGGGCCGTAACTTTTACCGACCCACTTGCAGCCAGCAACGTCGGAACTCCTCTCGGAATTAGTCTGCATCCCACTCAACTTTATGAATCACTCGCCACATTATTTATTTTGATTTTTCTTCTAATCTGGGAACGAAAGAGCGATGCGTTTGCTGGACGGACCTTCTGGACCTATCTTTTGATGTACCCGACGGCTAGATTTGTTATTGAGTTTTACCGTGGCGATCCACGGGGGACAGTCTTCGATCTGTTATCGACTTCGCAATTTGTATCGGTCATTATCGTGCCACTCAGTATTGCAATGCTTATCGTGCTCTCCAGAAACAACCGTTCCGGTAGCGGAACAGCCACAACACCGGTTCACGCTTAACATTCATCGTGCCTGATAGCGAGGCCCCTCGTCGACTTGTTCAATCAAAATCCGAGCACCTCACACTGGAAGTCAGTGGTGAAGACGCTGGCCATCGAGTTGATCAATTCCTGGTTTCTCATCTGGGCCATATGACACGCTCACAAATACAAAGATTGATTAAAGATGGGCGGGTGACAATCGACAATAAAGTAATCCGAGCAAGCACTACGGTTCATACCAATAATATTGTCAGCCTCGAGGTTCCCCCTGCTATTCCGGCAAAACCTAAAGCCGAGCCATTACCCATTGATATAGTTCACGAAGACAGTGACGTAATTGTTGTCAACAAACCGGCCGGAATGGTCGTTCACCCGGCTGCCGGTCATCCTGATGGCACGTTGGTCAATGCGCTTATACACCACGTATGTGACTTAAGTGGCATAGGAGGTGAACGACGCCCTGGCATCGTCCACCGTCTAGATCGTGGGACGTCAGGCCTGATCGTTATTGCCAAACACGACCAAGCCCACGTTGATCTCGCCAAGCAATTCAAAAATAGAAAAATTGAAAAAGAATATACGGTACTTGTTTGGGGTGTTGTTCAGCAGGGTCGACGAATCGATCTACCAATCGGGCGAGATCCAATAGACAGAAAAAAAATCTCAACGCGCTCACGCCGAGCACGCGAAGCCGTTACGCGGGTCGTAGGAGCCGAACATCTCGACGGCGTCTCATTCCTTAAAGTCACAATTGCAACCGGCCGTACGCATCAAATTCGTGTCCATCTCAGTGCTATTGGTCACCCGATCGTTGGAGATCCAACATATGGTGGAAAAAAGCGTCATCCGCCGGCACACCTTAGAATTTTGCAGCGACTTGATCGACCGTTTTTGCATGCATCGCGACTCGTATTTACTCACCCTAGCGATGGCGCTCCTATTGATCTGTCATGTGAACTTCCTGAGGACCTTCAGGCTGTGATTAGCGAGGTAAGAACCATAGCTGATGAACGCAGGCCTCAAAGGAAAAAGTAACGCGGAAGGAACTGTATGGAAGAAAGTGCAGGCATTAAACTCTCAAGTCATATCATTCACTCCGGAAAAGTTTTTACGGCAGTAACCGAGCACATTCAGCTGCCCACAGGACACCAAGTTGAATTAGACATAATCCGGCACAAGCGATCGGTAGTTTTGCTTCCGATGCCAGATAGTAGGCACGTTATTTTGGTCCGACAGTACCGATACGTAATCGACCGATGGATTTGGGAGTTACCAGCAGGAACTGTTGAAAATAATGAGAATCCCAACAATGCTGCCTATCGAGAATGTGCTGAAGAAACTGGACTAGCGCCTACGAGTATCGAGCATCTCGGCACCTTCTTCCCAACACCAGGCTATTGTGATGAAGAAATGCTTTTTTTCAGACTTACAGGATTGAGCCCAGCCCCCAAGGTAGAGCTAGACGCCGACGAATTACTTGAGCCACATACCTTTACACTCGACCAGGCGAGACGCCTCATGTCGGAGCACAAAATTATCGATATGAAAACTGCTCTCGGGCTGACATTCGTTCAGCAAAAAAACCAAGTCACTGAACGGTCTCATGATGAGGACTTACATCGTTAGATTCATTAGCAGGTCTGTGCGATTGAGGTGGCGACGTTAATGCTAATTTAAGCACGTCATCGACCATCGTCACATAGTGCACTTGAATTTCACGCCTTAATTCTTCCGTAAGATCTTCATTGATATTTTTTTCATTTTGCTTGGGAAGAATTACATTAAAAATACCAAGCCGACGAGCGGCCA
>CAZWKO010000085.1:4482-9245 GCA_964634925.1 uncultured Vicinamibacteraceae bacterium | reverse complement strand
AATTTTATAACTGTGCCTGACTTCGTTTCGATGGTTAGCGTTTTAAGACCGACGCTTAATTTTTCATGGATTTTGTGGACGGTTGCATTGTCGCAATCGGAAAGTATCAGAATAAATTCGTCGCCAGCGTAACGTGCACAGAAGTGTGGTGGGGCCACGATAGAGTCGAGCATATAACCAAAATTACATAGAGCTTGGTCGCCGACAAGATGGCCATACTGGTCATTGATTTGTTTAAATTGATCTAAATCGATTACGAAGAGGGCTAATTGTGACTTCTGACGTTCTGCTTGACTGAGAGCTTTTTGCAAATAATTGGCGAAAGCCCTTCTGTTTGGTAGACCAGTTAGTGAATCTGAAAGGGAATCGTACTGAGTCTGATTGAAAAGTACGGAGTTCGCTATTATCGCGGAAATTTGTGGACTTATGTATTTGAGTGCGGACTCGTGTTCAGTGGTGTACATACCGTGTTTTTTGTGGAATAGGGCTAATACACCCAGCAAACGATCTTGGAATACAAGAGGAATCACAAGTGTGGATTGAAAGGCGTCGTTGGTTGTGGCGGTGGTTCTCGGATTTACGGTGATAGTTGAAAGTCGAATATGATCCAGCCAGGTTTTTGCCTGTTCTTCGAAGCGCAGGGAATTGTTTTTAATTGAGTCCGCATCGACTCCAGATACAAATTGGCAAACCAGTTGTTCCTCCTCCTTTAAGAACAATACACAGCATGAGTATCGGACGAGACGTTGTAGCTTGGCTGCGACGACGGTCATTGTTTCCGTGACGCCGAACGTAATGCTAAGCATTTGCGAAAATTCAGACACTGGTGCCGTGTTCTCAAAATTGGTTCGAACATCGACAGGAGTTAATGAGTATCTTTTTAAGGTCTTCACGGTTTTTTCCAAGTCAATTGCCAGCGGTCGGGACATTTAAGATTCTTTACAAAGTCGACAAGCGCTGTAATCAGAATAATATTTTTACTCGCATCGAAAAACAGGTGTGTCCTAGAATGTAATTTGATGCTTAGCAATGGTTGTTACTCTGTCATAAAACAAAACGACAAACACTTTTGAGGTTCGTCTACGGTGCCACATCGCCCACCAGGTTTGCCAGATAATCAAACGAAGCGCCACCTTAGTGGGAAACCAATCCGTTATTACCGTCCTACTGGCAGTCAGGAAGTTCGTACGGTGATTGACGAGGGTTTTCAAGCTTTTAATGCTGGACGATTGTCCGAAGCTTGTAGTTTGTTCACGGAGAAAATGCTCGATCCTGAGCATGATGCAACGATTGGACTCACCATTGCTGGTGCCATGACCCCCGCTGGTTTAGGTGGATGTGTTATCGAACTGATGGGGCGTGGGTTAGTGGATTTTGTTATCAGCACTGGCGCCAACCTTTACCACGACCTACATTACGCTCTGAATTTCACGCTACACCGCGGGTCTCCTTTTCTTGATGATGTCGAGTTGTATGAGGATGGGGTGATTCGCATCTACGATGTACTTTTGCCGGCAACCGTTTTATTAGAAACGGATGCCTATATTCGTGACTTCCTTGTTCGCGCAAACCTTAAAGGACCTACTTCAAGCGCGGTATTTCATTATCGGTTAGGCCAAGATCTTATTGATCGAAACCCCGAGTGCATTGAGTATTCCGTAGTGGCGAAAGCCGCCGAAGTAGGTGTGCCGCTGTACACCTCCTCACCGGGAGATAGTTCTATCGGTATGAATATCGCGCGGCATGCCCTTATAGAAGGCAGCGACTTCATGATCGACCCAAACTTGGACGTCAATGAAGTTTGCGCCATTATCCTTGCTGGTAAGAAGAATGGCTGCGTTATCCTCGGCGGCGGATCACCAAAAAACTTTTATTTACAAGGGCAACCTACCTTGTGGGAGATTTACGGTATTCATAAGGGTGGCAATGACTATTTCATCCAGATAACCACTGACCAAGTTGTTTGGGGGGGCTTGTCTGGCGCAACGCCGGCCGAGGCTATTAGTTGGGGAAAGATCAACCCTGGCGTGCTGCCGGATACGGTTGTTGTGTATGCCGATTCCACGATTGCGTTCCCACTTTTTAGTGAATACGTGGTTGGTTCAGAAAGAAATCAACGGAAGCTAAAGAAGCTTGTCCGTGACCGTGATGCTCTCATGGCGGTATTAAAGCAGCAGGCTAGGAAGGGAGTGTCCTCTTCGCGGTGAGCCATGCGTACCCTAGCTTCTGAACTGGGTTTTCATGTTGATGCGTCAAGTAATGCGCCACGGATATACGTTGACGCTAACGTACCGGCTGGTGTGGTGGATTACATGCGTCGGCGGCTTGGCTGGGATGTGTTCTTTGTTATGGAGCATGAAGATTTACGTCGAGCAACGGATGAAACTCACTACCAAATGTCACGGCAACTGCATCGGATATTAATTACGATGGATCGCGATTTTCTCGATGAGCGACGTTTTCCCATCGACGAGAGTGGTGGAGTAATTGTGGTGCATGCGCCTGATGAGCGAGGCCTTAATAGGGTTTTGAGGCGCCTTCATAAGGAGTTCTTTATGAGGGAGTCTTTGCCCCGCTTATCGCGATTAGCGGGAAGGAAATTTGATGTGCATCCGGACTCCAATTTTGGTGAAAGTCTTGAGGCGTCAGCTCATGGGTAGAGGTAGCTAGCGCTAGACACCTTTGACTATATCGTTTGGTTTGAAGTCGTACGAAGCCGGATCAGTAATTCCTGCTTGCTGAAAAGCAACAAGCCTTTCGCGGCATTTGCTGCAGCGGCCGCAATGTGTGGTCTCGAGAGGTCTCATACAAGACACCGTTAATTCAAACGGGACTCCAAGTAATTGTCCACGTTTGATTACATTCGCTTTGCTAAGTCTGCTGAACGGGGCCACGATCTCAAGGTTGTGGTCTAGCCCTTGACTCAGCGCTTGCTGCATCGACCTAAAAAACTCAGGTGTTGCGTCTGGAAATGGGTTGCCATTGAGTGGGCCAATGGCAATACGTTCGATGCGATTAATGGCGCAGTACGCTGAAACCTTGGCCAACAAAAGGATGTTCCGTCCCACTAGATAAACGTCTTCGTCTGGCGTGTCGTAAGCGGGAGGATTATTGTTTAGTGCCCAGTGCTTAGAAGGGTACGTGTCCGAGACGGGACATTCTAAATAAACAACCGGTCTAACTAGACCGTGAAACTGTTTTGAGAGTAGTAATCGATTGACTTGGGCTTGCTCGCCAGATTCCCAAGAAAAACCGCTCGTCACATAGATTGGCTGTATATGGGCGTTCTCACCGTGCAAGTCCCGTGTTTCCTCAAGTTCACTTGCTACCAAGACCGCGCTATCAAGGCCGCCTGAAAGGAGGACAGCCCTCCGAACAGTTGGTTTTTCTTGGGTTGATAGTGTGGCCATGTTTTTGATCGTAGCAGGTCAAACTCATCTACTTGACAATAGATGTCATGATTTTGAATAATCAAAATAAATAAGAAATGTCTGCAAAAAATATATTTCTATTCAGCAAAATAATTTGCCTCCTAGTTTTTACTAATGTGCCGAACTTGCTCGCTCAAGAGGAACTATCGAAAAGGGTGCGCGAGCTTCGTCAGGAGCAGCCGGCCGATTTTGATGGTCAAACCGGCTTAGACATAGCCCAACCTGCTAGCAACAATCTTTCACTGCGTCGGCAGGCGGATGACGACAACACGACTAGCTCTGCGGTGTCACGGACTGGTCCCATCTCTGGCTACATGGATTTCCATTTCAATAATGTGGAATTCCAAGACCCGGTACTTGATTTTCATAGATTCGTTCTTTTGTTTACCCACAGCTTTTCTGATCGTGTGAGATTTGTGTCAGAGCTTGAACTTGAACATGCTGTCGTTTCACCGGAGACCGACGGAGAACTTGAGCTTGAACAAGCGTATATCGATTTTCTAATGAGTCGAAATTTTAATTTGCGGGCTGGCATGGTGCTTGCTCCAGTGGGGGTCATTAATGAGCGACATGAGCCGCCAGTATTTCACGGCGTTGAGCGACCGTCTGTTGAGACCGTAATTATTCCGACAACGTGGTTTGGTGCGGGTGCTGGTCTCCACGGTGAAGCAGGAAGCGGTTTTCGGTACCGAGTGTACGCGATGGAAACGCTCGATGCCTCTGGGTTTAGTGCTGAGAGTGGTCTTCGAGGTGGTCGTCAGAAAGGAGCTCAATCGAACGCCAAGCACGTCGCAGCCACTGGACGCGTGGAATATGTGGGAACGCCTGGTTTGGTACTCGGTACGAGTCTTTGGAGCGGTGATTCGGGGTTTGCATTTCCTCGAGGGGACGTCAGTGTCACCATGGCGGAGTTCGACGGACGCTATCACTGGGCAGAGTTTGATGTTCGTGGTCTTTATGCACATGCATTTCTAGATGGAATGGCCGAGTTGAATAACTCTTTACAGCGTATCGTTGGGATAAACCCAAATATCGCAGAGCAACTGCGTGGCTTTTATCTCGAAGGGTCCTACTTTTTGTTAGCTAATCCTGCTCCACGCGAGTTGGCGGTGTTTGTACGCTACGAAAATTTCGATACGCAATATCGAATGCCGAGCGGATTTGATTCGATTGCGGCTTTCGACCGGGATTCTTGGTCATTCGGAATCACATATTTTCCCGACCCGGATGTTGCGGTCAAAGTCGATTACACGGTGCAACGCAATCGAAGTGAGGTACTTCCTGCGCCGAACTCTTTTAATGTCGGATTGGGATGGTGGTTCTAATGCGAAG
>CAZWKO010000085.1:0-4472 GCA_964634925.1 uncultured Vicinamibacteraceae bacterium | reverse complement strand
AGTTTGGGGGCTATTTATTATGAGCGGGATGTTGGCTGTCTCGCACATACAGGCCGAACAGACTAATCATCAAGTAGTAACGATTTTGGCTGAACGCTTCAGTTTCACCCCGTCGGAGATTCGTGTTGCTGTTGGAACAAGTCTTGAGTTGAGAATCCATAGTAACGATACGATGCATGGTTTTCGAATTATCGGAAACAACGTCAACATTTTAGTACCCAAACGCCGACAAGGCGAAGCTATTGTGCGATTTCAAGCCGTCGATGTAGGTCGCTATGAATTTGAGTGTTCGCGTTTGTGTGGTGCGGGGCACAATTTCATGCGTGGCGCCATCATCGTTCATGCAGACCACCAGGAAGCAGACAGATGATCAAATTGTTTCGAGTTGTTGTGGCTGTTTGCTTGGCTACGGGTTTAGTTATGTTTTCAGATTTTTCGCAGGTCGTGGCGCAGGGGTCATTACGTCTTGGCGGCCCGCTACTTGGGCTAAGTGCGGTGGAATTCGAAGAGTTTTTACTCGGGCTTGATGATTTTCTTGAGGTTGAAAATGCTGAGGAAGGACTGGGGCCTGCGTATAACAATACTAGTTGTGCTGGATGCCATAACGTGCCGGCTATTGGTGGTATTGCGCCGATGACGACAACACGAGCAGGTGTCCGAGATGCAGATGGATCGTACCGAGATATTGACCCGAAGAGAGGGTCGCTTTTTCAGATTTTTTCCATCCCGACTCACAATTGTCAGTCGGTAATCCCTGCAGAGGCCAACGTTGTTGCTCGTAGAGCTCCGATTCCTTTATTTGGGACTGGATTGGTCGAAGCTATTCCGGACGAAATGATTCAATCACTCGCTGATCCCTATGATCTTGACCGAGACGGCATTAGCGGACGAGCCCCAATAGTTGTGGATTTGGTTACTGGGGACGAACGGGTCGGTCGTTTTGGATGGAAGTCTCAGATGGCGACGCTGCTTGAATTTGGTGCGGACGCGTATCGAAATGAGATGGGCATTACTAATGATCTTTTCCCAGAAGAATTAACTTTTCGTTTGATGCCTGAACAATTGCGACGGTGTGACGTGATACCTGACCCAGAAGATGTTGTCGAACTGGAAACGGGCCGGCGAGGCATCGATAACTTTGAAGCTTTCATGAAATTTCTTGCTCCGCCGGCACGAGGAAAGATTACGGAGGCTGTCAGTCGAGGGCGTCTAGTGTTCGAGAGTATCGGGTGCGCGAAATGTCACGTGCCCTCACTAAAAACGGGTGCCAGTAGTAACCCACTATTTAATTATCAAGTCGTGTCACTTTTTTCAGATCTTCTCCTGCATGATATCGGTACGGGTGACGGTATTCGGCAGGCCGGTGCGGAGCCGGAAGAGATTCGTACGCCGGCATTATGGGGATTACGACACCGCAGACCGCTACTTCATGATGGTAGTGCCGCGAATACTTTTGAGGCCATTATGCGCCATGGGCAAGAAGCGGAGATTGCGCGTCAAGGATTTGAACAATTATCACCAAACCACAATTCTTTCTTACTAGCGTTTCTAGATTCATTGTGAGGGCTTCGTCATTATGCAGCCAATGCCACAATCGAGTACCGTTGAGAATTACCTCAAAGCGATTTATCAAGCAGAAATTTCTCAAGAAATCCGTGGTGAACTCGTCCCAATGGGACAGTTGTCCAGTGCACTGGGCGTTGTTCCTGGAACCGCGACGACTATGGTGAAAGCGCTGGCTGAAACCGGTCTCGTGCTTTACGAGCCCTATGCGGGCGTACAGCTAACAGGGGCAGGTCAGAAGCTCGCCTCGCTGGTATTACGTCGCCATCGTCTTCTTGAGTTATTTCTTGTAAAGGTGCTTGACATGAGTTGGGATGAAGTTCACGAAGAAGCTGAACGATTAGAACATGCTGCCTCTGATCGACTCATCGATCGGATCGATGCGATGCTCGGTCGGCCAGCTGTTGACCCTCACGGCGACCCAATTCCTGATGCTGATGGATCTATTGAGACGCCCCGATATCAAAGTTTGTTGACTTGCCCGTTGGGAACGGTTTTGGTTCTTAGCCGTGTGACCAATCAAGACGGGGAATTTCTCAGGTTTCTTGAGGGCAATGAACTAATCCCTGGTCAGTCAATCTGCGTCGAGAATCGAGACAAGGCAGCTGACCATGTGCTGGTGCGTCGTATCGGTAGTCAAGAATCTGTCGTAATCGGGATGCGCGCCGCAGCCACTCTCTTGGTCACCAATGTGTAGCAACGGCGTGAGTAGTAGTGGACAGTTGGCGCTTGTGATTTTTGCTAGTGATTCTGCTGAAGTGTTTATTAACGGCGCCACTGCCGATATGTTCATTGCTTTAGTCACAAAGTAGGATCCGTGCTGCATGTCTGCATCGATAAGGATTGTTCGTGAACGATGGTCTGGTGAGGGGGATTTTACCGAGCAGCTTCTTTCATGGCTTTCAGAGCACCCAGGCATTGTTTCGCTGCGGGTCGAAGACGCTCCTTCGACACGGACGGATGTTGAATATAACTTCATCAGTAATGAAATTTATATTGAATTTAAAGTCAGAGAGTTTTATCAGTCACGCCGAGTGCTAGGGATAATTCCGTTCAGGCGGAAGAGTCTAGAAAAAACTATGACGCTTGAAACACTTAATACGGCGCTTTCCGCTGATTCTGAGTTAGGTGAACCAGATTATGCTGATGAGGGCATGATTCAGTTTCTCCATACTGAACGGGTAATTCCCCCATATCAAACTAAGGGTTACAAATTGATCGAATTAGTTCGCATTTACGAGTTCGGTACAACGAGGCGGAGGTCCTGATGGATAGTGGAGAAATCGGACGACGAATCAGGCGCACGGTTGGTGATGCAAAGGCCGGTGCGGTGGAACGCCGTGAGCGAACCGCGATTGCCGAGGTTGAGGGTCAGCAGGTAATAGGGCGAGTCGTCATTCCCGTCATGAAGACGATAGCGTCTGTACTCTCAGCAGAAAGTTACCGGTGTTCAATTTCGACACCGAATGGATCTGTTCGGTTGTCATTTGATTCGCCTCGAGATGCTTACATCGAAGTAGTCATGAATTCAGCAAACGATCCACCGACACTAATCGGTCGAACAGGCCGTGCTCGTGGGAGCAGGGTGTTCAATAACGAATATGTAATTGCGAGTCACCCAGCGATTGGACAGCTTAATGAAGAGGACCTAGTTTCATTTGTTCAGCGCGAGCTATTACTAATTATTGAACGGTGATTAATTACCAAGAAATCTTTTCACGGCGGCTCGTATCTGTTGAGGATCTTGTCTCAACAATTGTTAGACCGCACCACTTTGCTTGAGCTGTTCGACCTTTTCCATTGACATGCCGAGTTCTTTGAGAATTGCTTCGGTATGCTCGCCAAGCAATGGTGGTGGTGTGCGCACGGCACCAGGCGTTTCGCTGAGCTTGATTGGTACGCCAAGTTGTCGAATTAGTCCTGCAGCTGGGTGATCGAGGGCTACGACCATTGCACGCTCAATTATCTGCGGGTCACTAAAGAGTTGGTCAAGATCACGCACGCCACCACATGGAACACCAGCGTCCTTGAGCTTTACGAGCCACTCTGTCGCGGGTCTCGTTTTCAAGCGTTCGACTAATAATGGACGTAACTCAGCGTGTGCTGAAACCCGATCTTTATTTGTTTGGAATCGAGCATCATTCGCAAGTGTTTCGAGTTCAAGCACACCACAGAATGTTTTCCACAGCTGATCATTACCAACCGCCACGACAAGGTCACCGTCTGCTGCCTCGAGTGTTTCGTAGGGAACGATTGTCGGATGTCGGTTTCCCAAGCGTGGAGGTGCGGTTTCGGTTGCAAAATAAATACCCGCCTGATACGTGAGAAGTGCTGTAACCGCATCCAGCATACCGACATCCACAAACTGCCCGCGTCCTGTTCGATGACGAGCAAGTAAGGCCACTGCGATACCGTAGGCAGAGAACATGCCGGAGGCAATATCGGCGATTGCGACGCCAAGGCGATAACTGGGGCCGTCGTTTGACCCCGTGATACTCATAAGACCACCTTCACCTTGCATCACGGCGTCATAACCTGGTTCGCGTCGTCTTGGTCCAGTTTGCCCGAAACCAGAGATGGAGCAATAAACGAGATCGGGTCGCTGTTTTGATAACGACTCGTACCCCAATCCCATTTTGTCTAATGTTCCAGGTCGAAAGTTTTCTACGAGTACATCTGACTTTTCGATCAAGGCATCGAGTACGCGGCGTCCTTCCGGATGCTTTAGGTTTAGCGTGACGCTTTCTTTATTACGATTAATGCTTAGGAAATAAGCGCTTTCTCCATTTTGAAACGGTGGTCCCCACCCACGGGTGTCATCACCTTTCCCAGGTTGTTCGATCTTAATGACGCGCGCGCCCATGTCGGCCAGCATCATCGTGCAATATGGACCGGACAATACTCGCGTG
>CAZWKO010000084.1:0-9250 GCA_964634925.1 uncultured Vicinamibacteraceae bacterium | reverse complement strand
CGCATTTTCTCCCCAACTTCTGTTCTGGGAATCGGTCTATGGATCGTTTCTCTACCTACCGACACAGGAGCATGCATTTGAACCAAGTGTGATTCCTCCGCACATCACCGACGTGCTCTTTTCATCAAACCGAGGTCTCTTGTCATGGACGCCCGTCATCACCGCCGCGCTGATCGGACTTGTGTTTTTTGCGCGCGATCACACACGGGTGGCTTTGGTGCTCGCTGGAGGTTTCCTTGCCCAAGTCTGGATCAATGGTTCGGTTGAAATCTGGTGGGGCGGAGTGGGGTTTGGCGCAAGACGCTTTGCCAATTGCGCCGTAATCTTTGCAGTCGGACTGGCAGGACTTTTAACGGCGATACAACGTCGCCCGCTGATTGCTCCGACCGTGACACTCGTTGCTCTACTCCTATTCAATACCGTCTTTATGCTTGGCTATCGTAATGGCTCGTTATCTCCGACGGAAGGCGTAACCTTCAATAGCGTCACCAATCAACTATACGAATTCATCGGCAACCCGTTTTCACTACCCGTGAGTGCCTACGTCGCGTGGCGTTACGATGTCGGTTTACCGGTCTACGACCGATTGCGTGGTCGAACCTACAACAATCTCTCGATCGACATTGGTGCCGCCGGAGATGAACGGTTCTTAGGACAAGGATGGGCAGCACGAGAACAACACCCGAATTTCTCATTTCGATGGGCCGATAGTCGCAGTTCGACCTTTTTAATCCCACTGAAAACCAATGTCGACGATTACCTTTTGGAGATTGAATGGGGTCCGTTTAGTGCACCGGAACTGCCACCACAAATTGTCAGCATCGATGTGAATAACATCCCCGTCACTGCACTGACATTAAGGCCGGGGATGCACGTCGACCGTATTACGATCCCGTCAGCAGCACTCCGGTCAAACCTGAATCAGTTACGCTTTCGATATGAGTACGCGGTCGCACCTCAAGATCTTGGCATTTCAGAAGACCAACGACAGCTCGCGATTCAGGTGGCGAGTGTGCGACTACAACGAATCCTGAGACCCTGAGTTTCCGTCTGGCCAGCCACCTCAATAGCGAAATAGATACTGAAGCTTCGTAAAGAACGCACGATTGGTTCGCTGCATTGTCGTGATTGACGGAAACAAATAATCGCTCAAGCCATCACCGTCGATATCTTCTCCGATGATACGATCGGCTTGCCGAAACCGATCATCAACGCCGATATAGAATACGGTGCCGGCATTCACACGATAACTGGCGAGTAAATTCGCCCCTGTTGATTTTTGCAGCGTGTTGTACTCGACAATATTTCTCAGACTGAGTCGCTCCGTAAACTGATACGTACTCAGTGCACGAACAATCTTGACATCAAACACTAACTCGTCGTCATTTCGCGGGTCGAGCAATCGACTCGTGTTGAGATTAATCTGAGATTGAAAACGTGAGACGGGACGCACGGTCGCAAATAGACCACCGCCGCCGCCTCGACCGAGAAATGGATTCTCGATATATCGCACCTCATCTCCATACCGAAAAAACCCACCAATTGAAAACGTGCGACTCGTGCTAACTCGTCCGAAGAATCGCACACTCGACTTATCGAATTTAATCCCTTGAAATCGTTCCATGTCCTGACCAACACTCACGTTTGCACTGATATTGTTTCGAAACGTCGTATTCAAACTAACTGACAAATTCTCGTCTTCGAGCACGTCTGCGTAACTCCAATTCCGACCGTAGGTCACACTTGGCCCCCAGTTAGTAATCGTCGTTTCTGGCCAAAATCGGTAGCCAATCGTCGACACAACCCGCTGTTGGTCAACCCGTCGCACAAATCCAACGTCTGTCTTGAAATCTGGTGAGAGGCGGTACGCTCCTGTAAACACGTTCCAGTGTCGGCCATTAAGTCGATAGTTCATATCGAACATTTCGCCGACGGATTCCGCACCATCCAGATCACGATGTTCGGTCTGCACAGCGACGAAACCGATATTCTGTGTCTGTCCGAGTCGAAACCTTCCGTCAGCCAGCATCATCCGACTATGACTGTCAAGAAATTCACGGTTGGTCACCATGCCACCGATATGGGACTCGGAATAGAGGTCGTAGCGTGCGCGGCCGATAATCACGTTGGCCGAATCCCCAAAGCCACTACTGAGAGAATTGTCGAGATCACCCACGGCCGCATCATTCGCCGCCAAGAATCCAACGGTGGTGTTCCCAACTTTCCCCGTAATTTTCCCGCCCCAATCGGGATCGACAATGGTCCGGGTATGCACAAAATTTATTGGACCAAAAACATTAAATATTTCAGCTCCTTCCAGAAAGAACGGTCGTAACTCTGGATAGTACAGCGCAAACCGTTGATTTGTTTCAATCTGTGGTCGATCTGATTCGATCTGAGAAAAATCAGGGTTATACGTAAAATCTGCCGTGAGATTGGATGTGATCCCGTACTTCAGATTGACACCACCTTCAGGCTCAGCGTCTTTGGCGACGAAATCGCCACTCGAACTATCAATCGAACCAAACTGGATTCCTGTCAGAACCGGCATGATCTCAAGGTTTCGACTGGTTGAGAGATTAGTCATCCCGTCCAGCAACCCCATCTGAGTCAAGAATCCGGCTACCCCTCGTGAAATCGGCGCCCAAACCGCGTTCTCATCCTTCCCGCGTATCTCGCGCACGATCTGGAAGCCCCACTGATGGGAGACATCACGGTCACGTTGCGGATATCGAAGACTCTTAACGGGAATGGCGAATTCAGCCGTAAATCCATCGTCAACAATCTCAGCCGCACTGTCGAACAACGCATCCCAGGAATTGTCTCCAAATGGAATACCGCGCCGGCTACCACCACCCCCTCGATCGCCGCCGCCACCACGACCGCGACCACCACCGCCACCGCGACCACTAGCATCAATAATTGCGTCACCCTGCACACCGTACCCATTCACGGAGAAGCTGTAAGCACGCTGTTGATCGAGGAATGGATCGAAATAAATACGCACCTTATCGTCACTGAATGCTTGGTCTCGATCCACTCGGTTGGCGCGCATGAGATTTGGGTCAGAGTAATGGGCGTGAACGGCTAAGTAGATATTATCGCTGTCATACGCAATATATACGTCCGTTGCTTCAGTTGCCGGCGTGCCCTCGAGCGGCTGCTGTTGCACAAAATCAGTAAGGTGTACCGCTGTCGCCCACACATCATCATCCAATACGCCATCAATATTCGGTGGTTGGTCAATTCGGGGTATTGTGATCGAAGGTCGCCCAGCAAGACTTCGAACGGCCGAAACGGCACCCCCGCCTTCGGAACGCGTTTCCTGCACTTCATTGGTCGCAATCTCAGCGCGGCCGAGGGTCTCATAGAAGAACCCGTTTTGAAGTTCTGCGACTACCTGGTCCTGCAGTTGGAAAATATCACCTATCGCACCATCGACCTTAAGGACACGACCAATGTGTCCCGTCTCTGTGTTTATAACGCGAGCAATAATTCGTAGTTGATTACTAAATCGTTGATACCCACCGATAACAAACCAATCTGCGCCAAGCTGCTGACTACGCTGCCTCGCAAACACACCGAAGTCTTCATCACCACGATCTGCGGGCAAATTAAATGTTAGTCCTCTATCCGCCCCATGCCTGATAACACTTAAGCCCTCAACCTTCTCAAATTCAGCAGCAATGGTTTCAGCGATACCCGTACCTATCCATTCATCTTCAGGTACAGCACTGACGTTCGAAAAAGGAAAGATGGCGACACTGGCCGCTGCTATTTCAGTTTGGCTTGACACCTGCGCGAAAAGCGTCGTCACCGTCACGGAAAAGACAAAGAAGGTTCCCGTTAGTCTGGTTATTGCGGTCTCCCACTGCATCGTATAATGAAGACGCCCACCCGCTACAAAACGTTTCTTGCTTCGTAACAGACTCAGACCGTCCGTATTTAATCCCTCATTAGATCCAATTATTGACATGGCTACGAAAAGAGAACACCATCTCGTGATTAACTAACCAGAAACAGACATAATGATTAACCGTCGCCAGTTCGTTTACGCAGCTGCGTCCACTACTGCTGCAATGCTCGCTCGCACTGCGCATCCTTTTGCTGCCAGCTATGATCTCATCATCAAGGGCGGTCGGGTTATTGATCCCTCCGTACAGCTGAACGCGATCCGAGACGTTGCCATCTCCGGAGGTCGAATCGAAGCGCTTGGCATGGATATCAGTGGTGACGCCACTGAAATCATCGATGCGACAAACAAACTTGTCATCCCCGGTCTCCTTGATGTCCATTCGCACTACGCGCGCGATGCCGAAGGCCCTCGTATTTGTCTCTCCGATGGAGTGACAGGCTGGGTCGATGCAGGCTCCGAAGGGGCTGACCAAATCGACGATATGGTTGCAATAGCACGTACAGCGCCACAGCCTGCACGAGTGTTGATCAATATCGGTAAAGAAGGCATTCTGCCAGACGGCGACACTCACGATCTTGCACTAGCTGATGTCGAGGCTGCCAAAGCCGCCATTGCCCGCAACCGTGACTATGTCATTGGGGTCAAGGCTCGTTTAACGGAAGGTGTCGCGGCCGATGACGTCGAAGTACTTCGACGCGCTCAGGAAGTGGCTACCTTTTTTGATCTACCCCTAATGATCCACATGGGGCAAACTGCATCTCCTTTTTCTACCCTCGTCGATCAACTAAAACCGGGTGATATCGTCACTCATATGCTGGCACCGCCACCGAATGCCATCATTGACGACGACGGACACATCTTTCCTGCTGTTCTCGCGGCTCGACGGCGGGGTGTATGGTTCGATGTCGCCAACGGCAGAACGGGACATCTACTGTGGGATACGTTCGATCGCATCATGCAAGCCGGATTCTGGCCAGACACAATTTCGACCGACGGCAATACCACGAGCCGAAGTGCAGCAAGTGTTATTGATTTCCCCAACGTCATGTCGAAATTCTTAAATTTTGGTATGTCGATCGATCAAGTCGTCGCACGATCTACAGTAAACGCCGCTAAGATTTACCCGGTGTTCCGTGACCGCGGCACACTTAACGTGGGCGCACCAGCGGACGTCGCAATTCTTGAACTGCAAGAAGGATCTTTTGAATTTATCGACAACTACGAGAACCTACGAGTGGGAACGCACCGCTTATTTCCTTCTGACACTGTACTCGGCGGCCGACGCGTACCACGCGTCTAACGATATACAGGCGAACGACTCAACGCTATACGCTCGTTGGTGAATATTTCCGAAACACATCCAACATCTCACTGACGGGCGCATTATCCCCAAAAGTCTCGCTTACATAGGCAAATAGATCGATATTTTCGGGTGCAATAACAAATCCGCCTCCCAGCTGAAAGGGATTGCGACCCACTTTGTGCTGCCGGTGACCATTCACCTGAGCAATGCTCCTGTCTCGGAAATTCTGACGCCGAAGTAAATGCAGGAGGTTCGCTCGTTTTAAATCCGCAGCGTTGTACGCCATACGTTTTTCATCGATTAACAATGGGAATGTAATTCCGGTTTGTTCTCGAAAATCTCGGGCATAGTCCATGTCTCCAAGTCCCACCGCCGCGACGCGACCGCCAACCTCATGAATTTGTGGTTCATAATCACGCAACTGCGCGATGTGTTGCCGGCAAAAAAAAATCAACCATAGTGACGCAAAAACACCAACGCTACCGGCTGCGTCTCCCACAGAGACCCCAGGACAACCGTCTCTCCGTCCACATCCGTAAGTTCAATCGGTGCAAGCGCTAGGCCAATACCATTGTTAGACATCATCACAGATAACAGCAAAGACGTGAATCATTCTCCATGCCGAGTTCACAAACGAAACAGGTACGACACCTTCGTAAACACGGCACGATTGGTCCGCTGGAGCCGCGTAAAAGGAAACAACGTGTTATCAATTCGAGTACCACGCTGATAGCGATCGTCATACCCAAGAAATACCACCGTGCCAGCATTAATCCGGTAAGTCAGCAATAAGTTATTACCAACACTCACGGCTTGCGTATTATGTTCCGCAATATGACGGAGTAGAAAACGGCGACTCAACTGAAACGTTGTTCGTGTCCTGAAGATCTTCACATCGAATACTTCGGCATTTTCAATCCGATTCACAAATTGGCTGAAAATATTATTCAGTTCGACTCGCATGCGCGAGTGAGGGCGGATACTCACATTGACATTGCCAACGATATTTCGACCCACGTATGGGTTCTCACTAAAAAGAATTCCATCCCCACCGTTAAATCCGCCATAGACAGACAATGTCCGACCACTTACGACACCAAATACACCATAATTTGTTTTCTTAAAATCAATTTCCCGATACCGTTCCAGGTCTCTATTGATGGTGGTCGTGAGTGAAATATTGTTGCGAAATTGCAAACTTGTCTGCGCTTGCACCTGTTCATCTTGAAGTTCGCCGGCATGGTCATAAAGTCGGAAATAGGTCACCGACGGTCCCCATGTCATCAGTGTAGACTCCGGCCACCAGCGGTACGACATCGTTGCATTTGCTTGCTGGAGGTCCACTCGGGGAATAAATCCGCTCTCCGCACGAAAGTCCGGATCGATACTTCCATAGGACGCGCTATACCCAAAATTACGACCTTGTCGCGTTAAGTCCACTTCGACCGCGGGCCCAGCAAGGCCACCCTCATCCTCACTATGTGAAGACGACCCCACCGCCATGAAGCTCAAACGGTGCGTTTGTCCGAGGCGGAATCGGCCGTCAATACCAGCGACTCGACTGTAGTCCTGCCCAAACTCGCGCGCGGTCATGATGGCGCCAAGATATGACTCAGAATAAACGTCATACCGCGCTCTCCCAACCACTGTTTGAGACGTCAGACCAAAACGCGAATCGGCTGAATCATCAAAATTTCCGGCTGCCTCATCATCAGCCACGATAACGCCAAGCGTCGTGTCACCAACTTTACCGGTCAACTTGCCACCAAATCGAGGATCGACAATCGTCCGGGTATTCAGTAACGCCATCGGCGTTGCAATCTGAAAAATCTCCTGGCCCTCAAGGAAAAACGGTCGTTGTTCAGGGTAAAAGAGAGCGTAGCGTTGGTTAGTTTCTATCTGAGGTCGGTCAGCCTCGATCTGAGAAAAGTCGGGATTGTACGTAAAATCAGCTGTCAGGTTAGGTGTAATGCCGTATTTAAACCCCATTCCGACATCACCTTCGGGGTCATTTTGGTTATAGCTCCCAGTCTCACGATCGAGCGACCCGAAACTAATTCCGGTGAGTTCAGGAAGAACTTCAAGATTTCGGCTCTGGGACAAGCCTTCCAGGCCTTCCAGAATTCCAAATTGCGTCAATTGTCCCGCAATATCACGTGACACCGGAGACCAGGATTGCGCCTCTGAACGGCCACGAATACGACGCGTAATTTGAAAACCCCAAACATGCGCTTCGTCCAACTGGCGTGCCGGATAGCGCAAACTCTTAAACGGAATAGCCATTTCTGCCGTCCATCCATCGGACACCAACTGACCATCTGATTCGAACAGTGCATTCCACGAATCGTCTCCACGAACTCCGAACGTTCCGGAGCTGCTCAGACTGGAGCCACCGCCACCGCGCTGCCAATAGCTACTGCCTAACGAGTTTGAAAACGAGGAACTGCTACTTCGTGAACTCCGTCGCCTGGTGCCTTCAGCATTTACAAGTGAATCGCTCTGTATCCCATATCCATTTACCTCAAACTGATAAGCCCGCTGCTGATCAAGAAACGGATCGAAGAGCACCGACATCTGGTCATCGCCGCGCGTCTCGTCACGGTCAGCCCAGTTCACCCGCATTATTCCCGTATCGCTGTAGTGGGCGTAGAACGCAAAATACAAATTGTCACTGTCATATGCCATCCACACTTCGGTCTCTTCAGAACCTGGAGCACCAGCTATCGGTGCAATCTGGACAAAATCTGTGATGTGTGTCGCAGTCTCCCACACAGGATCATCAAGTTGGCCGTCAATCTGCGGTCGTTCGCTAGTACGGTAAATCACCGCACGAGGGACCTCTCGCGCGGGAGTCTGCGTCGAAGTGTCGACGCCTGCACTCCGTTCGCTATCTCTATCAAGTTCCGCAACCTGAGCCGAATCAATTTGAGCAACTACCTCTCCAACAAGCACTGCGACCTGATCCTGCAGTTGAAAAAGGTCTTCGACAACACCATCAATCGTACGACTTTGCTGAACAACACCAGATTCAACATGCAGAACTCTGACCGTGATCCGAAGTGCATCACCCACTCTTTGGTATGAACCCCGCACCAACCATTCAGCATTCACCGTACGACCAGCGATAAACGCAGACTCGTCCGTCGTTCCGGATGACTCAATCAGTGCCACCGTCAGACCGCGTTGCTGGAGTGCATTCGCCAGTGTTTCAAGAATGCCAGGACCGATCCAATCATCAGAAGACTGCTGGCTCAGATTAACGAAAGGTGTCAAGCCGACGGAATCCGCCGGCTGGGCCATGGCCGAAAATGGAACGCCCATTACAAAGACAAACAACGCCATCACAATGATCCTGCAGCATGTTTTCCGATATAGCAGACCGATCAACGACAACGTAGTTTTAGCCAAAACAACAAACACACCGCCAAGCCTTCCGAAGGCTGGATAGCCACGACAGTAAACGTGACCCATCGAACGAATAATAACTCTTAGCTGATTGGCTTCCTTCAATTCTGAGGACTAGAGCTCGTCACCGACGAAACAACTAGACCAACGCCGTTTCCAACAACACCAGAAGGCGGCTCCATGCACGCTCAGCCTGGGCTTCATGGTAGACCTGTGAATCAAGAGAGCACCAACCATGCATAGCGCCTTCATACACCTCAATTTCAGCTGGTATACCCGCGGCGGCATACGCATCTCGTAATGTGACTTTCGCGTCAGGATCACTCTCATCATCATTCGCAGCTACACAATGAAGCATGTGCGCTGACGTGTTTGGAATTAGAAGATGCGGACTATCGTCAGCCTCCGTTGCAAGTCCCCCGCCATGGAAGGTGGCTCCTGCTCCGAGCCGGTCAGGCACAGCCGCAACCGTTCGCATCACGATCGGACCGCCCATACAGTAGCCAGTAGTCCCAATTTTTCGACTAGTATCAACCGGGCCTTGTTGGTCCAGAAATGCCACGAACGCCCGCGCATCAGTAAAGTGCGTTTCAGGTGTCAAATTCCGCATCATTGGTATCACGAGT
>CAZWKO010000083.1:0-9308 GCA_964634925.1 uncultured Vicinamibacteraceae bacterium | reverse complement strand
GGCCAAAACGACCTCTGTATGTCGATGGGACTCTATGAAAAATATGAGTTCCCCGAGATGTACTTCTCTGACGAACTGCAGGAAGCGACGACCAAACTCCGCGAGGCCGCGAAGAAAAACGGTGTCATCCTTGGCATCTTCTTATTCGGCACCGAACGGGTCGGAGAATTTCTCGAAAAAGATTTCTCACTCTTCAGTGTGGGCAATGACCTCCATCATGTCCTCACCCAGGCGGGTGCGTACATCAACGACGTCGAAGGAGTCTCCAAGGAAAAAGGGCGCCCGTGGTCGCGCCGTCCAACAGCCTTGCTCTAAGCACACCGTACTCGCACAATCGACGACTGGCCGACCTCATGTTCTCGTGGGTCGGCCAGTCGTTTGTACAGAAGCAGATCTGCTGAATAGGTCGACGAAATTGACAGCAAGGACCTTCGGTCCGTTACGATGTCGTCGTCCGACCTGCTACGGGGGATGCGGAAGTGCTCCTTCGGGAAGCGTCCGCGACGTCTGGCAGGTACGGACCTTTTACCCCAACAGGCATCCTAAGATGAGTACACGGTACGACACACTCGTGGAACAGATGACCGGACTCGATTTCTACCGATACGCCACCGAATTGATGGAGGCAGGTCACGACGCGCTCCCGGCCGTCCACGCCGGCATGGGCCACTCCAATTGGCGGGTCCGCCGAGCCTGCGCCTTTGTGGTCTACCACGTCTACAACGCCGAGTCATTGCAACGCCTGGTGCTGCTGACGCGCGACCCCAAGAAAAAGGTCCGCAAGATCGCAGTGCTCTCACTCGGCCGTAACCGGTGCACAGATGGCGTGAACCTGATCGACGCGGTGCCTCACCTGGCGTATAGCGCGATGAACGACCCCGCCGTTCGCGTCAGGCGTACTGCAGCACTCATGCTGGCACTTCAAGCACCCGAACGTCGCATCCGTAAGATTCTTCGAAAACTTCTCAAGACCGAACAGGATCCAAAGACCCTTATGTGGGTACGTTGGGGCCTCAGTCGACCGAACACCCCCAGCGAAAAGTGATCGCCTGGCCGAAGATGCCACCGGACCCGCGTCAACTGTCAGTGCATAAAGACGTCTGTCGACACGTCAGGACGGCTGCCGTAAGCCATTGAGAAGGAGTCGAGTCAAGTCCAAGATGACGTCATCATCACTTACACCATAGTCGCGAGTCCCGAACAGTTTCCTCGACGTCGCAACCTGGATTCCCAGCGCAAGCACCGCCTGAGCCAGGGTACCGGGGTTCCCCGGACGAAAGACGCCTTGTTGCTGACGCGTAGCAATGTAGCCATGTAAAAACTCCATCACTGGGTTATTACCTAACGTCTCGTCAAGCACCTTATTTTCTTCGTCACTCTGACCGAGATGGACGTACAGCAACATTCGGTGCAAGTCACGGTCGCGGTCGTAGCCGTGAAAAATAGCGCTGAGCACTCGTTGGATGACCTCCTCGTCCCGTCCCTTGTCGGCAAGTTGTTGCAACTCCGTCACGAGATGCTCCATGCCGTCACCGGTACGCCCTTCAAACGCAGCCAGATATAAGGCCTTCTTTGTTGGGAAATGCTTGAAGATAGTGCCTTCGCTCACGCCAGCGGCATCCGCTAGCGCCTTGGTCGTGGTGCCTTTCAGACCATCTTTTCCAAACAGTGCGATGGCCGACTCAATGATTTGTTGCTTGCGGTCACTCGCAGCCAATCGTTTGGCACGTGGCCTCTTCTTGACCGACTTTTTCGTTGATTTCCCTAGCATGTTCGTAAAAGTTAAAAAAATCAATTCCTTAGGCTTGTTAAAACACTAAGCCCTTTTGTAAAGTATGCACTCACTTACGTTCAGGGACGCCTTCATTGTACGAGATTTCTTGCCGTAACTGTAATTGGTAAACAGACCAAATCTTTATTTCTATTCTTTATATTGATGCAAGGAGACACACATATGCGTTGGTGTGCACCGAGAGCACTTACCGCTCTTCTATTCGTTACGAGTTTGGTGTTGGCCCCCGTCGTGGCGTCAGCACAGGACGAGGCTGGAATTTCAGGCATCGTTACTGACTCACAAGGACTTGCGCTTCCCGGCGTCACGGTAGTCGCGGAAAGTCCACAACTTATTGAACAGAGTCGCACGGTGTTCGCCGACGGGTCTGGGCAGTATCGGTTCGTTGCCCTGCCACCGGGAACCTACTCAGTCAGTTTTCAGCTGCAAGGATTCTCAACACTGATTCGTGACGGCGTCGTGCTCGAAGGCGCGTTCGTCGCCGCCGTTGATGCAGAACTTGCGGTTGGTCAGGTTGCGGAAAGTGTCACCGTCACCGGTGCCGCGCCGCTCGTCGACGTGGTTAGCACCCGTGAACAACTGGTGCTGACCGAGGACCAGGTGAACGTCCTCCCAGGTGCCAACAACCTCATTACCAGCATGCAGTATGTCCCCGGTGTCACCGGGAACTTCCTGGCGGTCGAGGGGCTCTGGGGCATGCGCGGTCCCTCTGTCCACGGTTCTGAAGGCCCCGACAGTCAATCCCATATCGATGGCGTCGAAACCGGCACCCAAATGGGCGGCCGAAGTGAATCGGTTGGTGGTGTAGGACTGGTCACCGACGAAGCACAGATTTCAGAAGTTGTCTACGACACCAGTTCCATGTCAGCCGAATACGGCCAAAGCGGCATCCGCACGAACATGATTCCCAAGACCGGCAGCAACGTCTGGACGGGAGACGTATTCGTCAGCGGCACCACGGACCGGTATGCCAGCAGCAACATCTCACCAGCACTGGCCGAACAAGGCTTCAAGTTCGCGCCGCAGGCGTGGAACTACCGGCTGAACCCGTCCATCGGTGGCCCGATCATGGAAAACAAAGTCTGGTTCTTTGGTTCCATGGTGCATAGCGAGAGCAAAACATTCCGTACCGACATCAACTTTGACCCGAACCACCCCACCACACCAGAAGGTCTTGGGGATGACCTCCGGGCCTTTGGGCTTGGGAAGTCGGGTGTACAAAACGGCCGTGTCACCGTGCAACTCGGCGCGGCAAACAAAGTGACCACGTCCTTTACGAACCAGCAAAATAACTTCGGGCGCGTGGTAGGCACCGGCTTCGGACGTGTCGCATCAGAAGCATTATTCGACGGCACGTCAGACCCGAACTACCTGAGCACCACTCGCTGGACCTCAATGATTTCCAGCCGGTTGCTTCTTGAAACAACTGTGGCGTATCAGCGCCTTGACCTCAAATTTAAACAGATGGAAGGACACGGCCCTGGCTCCATGGCCTTCACGGACTCCGTCTCAGGACTGGCCTCCGGCAACTCCATTCTTCAGGGCTATCAGTCTGAGGATCACCGTCGGACCGTCAACGTTGCGTTGTCCTACGTAACTGGCTCGCACAACTTGAAGGCCGGCATGCAGTACAACAACAACCTCCAGTACTTCAAATGGAAGAACAATGGAGATATCTTCCAGGGCATGACGGCTGGTGGGTGGCCGTATGGCATCCTCGTCATGACGAACGGCGACGCCGAAGACCAGCGAAATCAGAACTGTGACTGCGGCTTCTACGTGCAGGACGCGATCACGCTGGACCGGTTGACCATTAATGGTGGCCTGCGTTTTGATTACTTCAACAACTCGCTGACCGGCGGACTATCCCCGGCCGGAAACTTCTCGCCGGAGATCAACGCACCGCCGATCAATGATCTACCCAACTGGAAAGACTGGAACGGTCGCTTCGGATTCGCCTACGACCTGTCAGGTGACGGGCGGACCGCCCTCAAGTTCAGCACCGGTCGCTATGTGGCCAATGAAGCCCTCGGGATCACGTCGCAGTTTAGTCCCTTCGGATTTAAAATCGACTACCGTCCTTGGAGCGATCTGAATTACGACGGGACCGCGCTCAACGCCGACGGAACACCGCAGTACAATGAAATCGGCGCCAGCTATAACCCGAAGTTCGGGCAACCGACCACGGCCAATCGCCTTGACCCGGACACACCACGGAAGAGCAACATGGAATACTCCGGGGGAATCGAACATCAACTCGGAAACAGCTGGTCCATTAGTGCGAAGTATCACCGGCGCGACTACAGTAACTTCCGGTGGGACGACAACACGGCCTTGTCCACGGCCAACTGGCAAGCCGTCACGTTTACGTCACCGTCCGATTCACGCTTGAGCAACAGTGGCGACACACTCACGGTCTATGATCTCGTCGACGGCTACACTGTGACCACCGGCGACATCTTGACCCGACACGCACCAGATGACCGCCGTACCTGGAACGGGTTCGAGGTAATCGCCGACGGTCGGCTGTGGCGTGACGGATTCTCGCAGATCAGCTGGACGGCGGGAGAGACGAACAACGACTTCTGCACGGGGGGACGTCTCGAAAACCCGAACAGCTTGCGGTTCTGCAAGAACAGTACCGGCATCCGCCACAGCTTCAAGTTCTCCGGTGGGATCCCGCTCCCCTATGACACCATGTTCTCCGGTCTGTTCCAGGTCTTTGCCGGAAACGTCATCCTTGGAAACTACCAGGTTGACGCAACCGACACCGGTCGTGCGTTGAATTTGGCTGGCTTGCAAGACCCCGGGATCAACATTGCCCTCATCGAACCGGGAACGTCGTATGAACCGGCACGAGGTGACCTCAATTTACGGTTCTCGAAGGTGGTGACGACAGGAAACGTGCGCACACGGATTTACATGGATGCGAGTAACCTGTTCAATAACTTGCAAGTCACGGCTCGCAACCGCTTTTTTGGTGGCGGCACCACAGGACAGAACGACGAATTCTTCCGCCCGATCAATATCACTGCCGGTCGGACGCTGTCCTGGGGTTTCCAGACCAGCTTCTAGAACGAGGTTCTAGTGTTCAAAAGGGGCTTCCATCGGAAGCCCCTTTTTTTTTGACTAATCAGACAGTGGTCCCCTTCTCGAAAGTGAATGCAATGCGACGAACACTCACGTTACTGACAGTGATGGTGGCAGGCGCCGCCGCCATGCTGATGGGCGCACAACCCGAGGGACCGCCGTACACCCTCGAACAACTCGAAGACGATCTCTACATCCTTCACGGGGGGTGCATGTGCGGCAACACCACGTTTTACATTACGGACGCCGGTGTCGTGATGGTCGACACCAAGGTCGCCGACAAAGGCGCCGAGATTCTGGACCAGTTGCGCACCGTGACCAACAAACCGATCGCCATGATTATCAATACGCACACGCATTTTGATCACACGGGGAGCAATGCGGAATTTGGTGCCGTCGATCGGATTGTGGTGCACGACAACGCGAACGCCAGTTTGCGGCAACCGGCCTGTGGATTCCTCGCCAATTGCAATGCCTTTAAAGGCGAGAACGCCCAATACCTCCCCAATGTCACCTTTCAGGACCAACGCACCCTGATGCTTGGGCAAGACCAGATTGATCTGTACTACTTCGGCCCCGGACATACAAACGGTGACCTGTGGGTGGTTTTTCCGGAACGGCGCGTTGCCGTCGGCGGCGACCTGTTCGGTGCCAAGAGCGTCCCCTACATCGACACGGAAAACGGCGGGACAGCGCTTGCCTTTGCTGACACGATGGCGAACGCGGTCGCTGGCCTCACGAATGTGGACACAGTCATTTCGGGGCACGTGGATGCCTACCCGTTCGATGACCTGGTCCGCGCGGCCGAGTTCCATGAGTATCTCGAGGACCACATCGTCAGTTCCCGTAACGCTGGGCGGACTCCGGAAGAAACCCGAGCAGCCTTCGAACTCCCCGCACATCTCAATGACTTCGGATTCATCGAGCCCTTCGCCGGAAACTTTATTCAATTGATGTACGATGAATTAGCCGCGCAGTAAAGACCCTCGTGAGTAACGGTCGGCGAAGCGCGCGTCGACCGCCTCGTGCCTCGCAGGGCGATCCCTGCGCATTACCCGTGCGAAGACTGCTTCCGTCTGACGTACTCGTCACCACCACAACGTCTCCTGACCCGGACATCGTTGCCCGTGCCCGAACGGTGGCCTCCCGTCTGCATCGTCCCTTCGTCGTGCGACGGCATGACAGTCTTGCCCTCCTCGGTCGCCGACACGGAACGCGTGGTGCACTCGTGGTCGACGCTGATCGACTACGCTTGGTCTACGCGGAGCGGAGTTATAGCTTTCACCCCAATATGGCACACCATCGTGTCACGGCGGTGCAAGCCGGCCGCGGCGACCGTCTGCTGACGGTCGCTGAACTGAAATCTGGCGATCGCTTTCTTGATTGCACGTGCGGCCTCGGGGCCGATGCCATCGTGGCCGCGCACGCAGTCGGTCCGGATGGCCAGGTCGACGCACTTGAAACCTCCGCACTCCTCGCCACAGTGGTCAGCGACGGCATGGCTCGTGGGGATCATCGAAATCCCGCCCTCGTCGCAGCGATGCGGCGCGTGGTCGTTCGCCATGCCACCGCCGAGCACGTGCTGGCGACACTACCGTCGCAGTCGTGGGATGTGGTCTATTTTGATCCCATGTTCGACACGCCGGTCGAAGCCACCACCAGTCTTGAGCTGGTGCGCCTGCTCGCCACGCCTGACGTACCCAGCCGTGCGACACTGACCGAGGCCCGCCGCGTGGCGCGCCGGTGTGTGGTCGTCAAGGACCGTGCAACGGGCACTCTCCTGGAGCAACTCGGACTTGCTCCGGTTGGGACGACGCGTCGACACGTGCGGTATGGACGCGGTTAGTCCCAGCGAAAGAATCGCGTCGCCACCGTACCGCTGACGACGAACACCACGAGTAACGCCCCTGTTGCCCTGAGCGGCCATCCGCCACCAAACCAGACAGCTTGTAACAACTCGATCACGTGCGTCATAGGGAGTATTCGCACGAAGGTCTGGAGAGTCTCCGGTAACGACGTCACTGGGAGAAAGACCCCGGACAAAAACATCATGAGCAGGTAGAGCAACTGTCCCGCGATCATGGCGGTCCGAGGGTTCTTCGCCAGGCTCGCGATGAGATACCCGAACGACAGAAACGCCATCGCACTCACCGCAAACGCCAGGACCAGCGCGCCGACGTGGGCCGGCGGTTCAAGCCCGTAACTGACGGACGCGGTGATGAACATCAGTGCCGCACTAATCAGGGCCATGATGAAATACGCACTGATCTGCGCGGCAATCCAGGTCGACGGAGCCATCGGCGAGGCTTTAAACCGACGAAGGATGCCTTGTTCGCGCATCGCCGAAGTCGCGACGGGCAGGGTATTCAGAGACAGTTGTCCAAGAATTAACCCCAGTAATCCGGCAAACAGAAAGGACACGACAAACTCCGACGGCGTATCAGCTGGTGCGAATGCGGCCGACATGATGACCATAAACTGCAAAAGAAATGACGGAAAGATCACATTAAAAAACAGGGACAGCGGTTCCCGCAACAGCCCCTTGATCTGAAACACCACGAGTGCGCGATAGCTCCGCACCGGTCAGTCTCGAAGATCTTTCCCTGTCAGATGCAAGAACACGTCTTCCAGGCTGGGTTGAATCGTTCGAAAATTTCGTAACGGGACCCGCTGCTGCTCGAGTTCCAAAACCACGGCCGACACCAGGTCGACCGCGGTTCCAAAGACGCGGACCACATCGTCGCGGTCGTCGACACGGTCAACCGCGGAAAGTGCACGCAGACGCAACACATCGAGCTGTGGCTGCGCATCAAAACACAAACCATTCCCATGGCTGACCTGTGTCAGGAGGCTCGTTGGCGTATCAAGGGCGATCAGTTTGCCGCCGTCGATGATCCCCACGCGGTCGCAGAGCCGTTCGGCTTCGTCCATAAAATGGGTCACCAGCAGAACGGTTGTGCCGTGCTCACGAATTTGCGTCACCAGGTCCCAGGTTTGCCGTCTGGCCTGCGGGTCGAGTCCCGTCGTCAGTTCGTCAAGAAAGACCACCTCTGGTTGATTGATCAACGCAAGCGCAATGAACAACCGCTGTTTCTGCCCGCCGGAGAGCGTCTCGAAGTAGCTCCCGCGCTTGTCCCACAGTCCCCACGTATTGAGTAACGACGTCGAGGACACGGTTTGCGGATAAAAACTGGCAAACAGATCGAGAATTTCTAAGGGCGTCACCCGTGGCGGCAGTTGCGCCTCTTGCATCTGCATCCCGACCCGAAGCGCCAGCTGCTGTCGGTCTCGCCGAGGGTCGAACCCCAGAACGCGCACATCTCCGTCACAATCACGAAGTCCCATAATCGACTCCACCGCACTGGTCTTCCCCGCTCCATTCGGACCGACGATCCCAAAAATTTCTCCGGGGTGCACGTCAAAGGAAATGTGATCAACCGCGACCACGTCGTGATAACGCTTCGTTAGGTCGCGAACAGAAATGATGGGCGCGATGCTTGGCGTCACGACGGTCAAGACCTAGGGGCCTTGATAAAGCTCAACCTGATAGCCATCGGGATCATCGAGAAAGATGATAATCGGCCCATTGGGGGACTGGTCGATCTCCTGCAGGATCGTTGAGCCCGCATCGGTCGCACGTGTCGCCATGCCTTTCGCATCATCCGTATTAAAGACGAGCCGCCCATACCGTGACTTGCCATCCGGCAAGGGGTCGTCGTTCAAATGCGCCAGGAGGAGTGTCCCGGGTTGTCCCGGCCAGCCCAATCCGATTTCGATGATCTCATCGCCAGTCCCGTCGGGAGGAAACTGAAACGTCCGCACCAAACCAAACACCTCGGTATAAAACTTCTCGGCCCGTGGAATATCAGCCACATTGATCCCGACGCCGAGAAAACTCATGTTGCCTAGCGACGGCGTATCCTGCGCAGCACTCGACACCGGCACGCCAGCCAGCCCGACAACGAAAACAAATAACACAGCGAGACGAACAGTGGTCATCGTGATCAACTCCTTATCGAGGTCAGACCGTCTGACCTCGTTTTCTTTTCAAGGGTGCAACCGTTAGGGGCGACTACTAATGGCTTCTTCGCAGTCCCAACAAATCGTGCCCGGATCCGCCGTTGGTTCTCGTGGCGTTCCGTCAAACGTGCGCAAACCACTCAGGATATTCACGATGGCGTAGTTCCCCTCGTGGCACGCTACTTCAAATAACGGGCCGTCGGTTGTCCGTAGGGAAAACGACGCCGTCCAGGGTGCCGTCCAGTGATCGGGTGCATCTACAGTGTACGCATAGCGCACCACACCATCGCTCTCCCGAGTAAACCGCTCAGTAATGGTTCGCGGAATCGACATCCCGCCTTGTTGCAATCGATGTGAGATCTGTGTCGTCTCCACGACTAAGGTGTCGCCGTCCCAATGCGCCCGT
>CAZWKO010000082.1:0-9316 GCA_964634925.1 uncultured Vicinamibacteraceae bacterium | reverse complement strand
AGAGAAATAGCAAAACCGACGCCAAAGAAACCTAAACCAGCCAGGGTGAAGACCTTTAACGGTTCATACATCGCGTAGATCCGGACAATCGTTGCGGCTGATTTTTTAATATAGGTAAACACGCTGTCGAAAAGCCGTGACGGGCGTGTTTTTTCATTCGTGGCTATTGGGACATGTGCGACGGCCATGCGTTTCTTGCCAGCTTGAATGATTGTTTCGAGGGTGTACGAAAATTCAGAGACAAGTGTTTGTCGTAAGGCCGCTTCACGGGTATACGCACGGAAGCCACTAGTCGTATCAGGAATACGTGTATTTGAGACCTGCCGAACTACCCAACTGCCGATTTGTTGTAACCAACGCTTCACCATTGGCATGTTGCGGAGCGTGCGAATATTACGATCGCCGATCACAATGTCGGCTGTGCCATCAAGCAGGGGGCGTAATAAGGTTGCTACGTCGTCACCGACGTACTGGTTATCCGCGTCCGTGTTCACGATATAGTCGGCTCCTTGGCGAACTGCTTCATCAAGTCCGGCCATAAATGCTGCGGCAAGCCCTTTCTGTTTTCGGAATCTGACAATGTGGTGCACGCCATGCTGTCGGGCAATATCAGAGGTGTTATCCGATGATCCATCATCAATAACAAGCCATTCAATCGTGTCGATGCCCGCAATATGTTGTGGAAGGTCAGCGAGTGTCTGCGGGAGTGTCTCGGCTTCGTTCAGACACGGAATTTGAATGATAAGTTTAGGCACAGGCTTGTGTGTCAATCTATAACGAGTTTTTCGATAACGCCATTCCAGGTGATCTGTCGTGCTCGCTCATAACCGGCATCACCTAATGACTTTGCTCTTGATTCATCGGCAATATTGTTAATAGCTGCGGCGAGAGCCTCTTGCTCTGGCTCACAAACAATACCGGTTGTGTTGTTTTCGATAAAGGCTAAGGGGCCGCCGGAATCGGATGCTGTAACCACCGGTTTGTGCGCGAGAAACGCCTCAAGTGTTACATAACCGAAGTCTTCATCGTAGGGCGGATAGACAACTGCCCGGGCGTTCGCGTAAAGATCGATCAGTTCGCTGTCTGTGACACGGCCGCGAAAATCGATCTGGGCGTTTACGGTTTCAGCGCGTTGCCTGAGTGCGAGCTCCTGAGTTCCTTCGCCGACAATGACCAAACGAATATCTGGGTCGGTATGGCGCATCGCATCGACTATTAGATCGATACGCTTGACCGATTCGAGGCGACCGACAGACAAAATATATGAGCCATAGGCTTCATGGTGCAGTTGTTCTGCCAAAGGTGGCGGGTGATACAGCGCTTCAGCATCAAGCCCATTAAATCGTCGAAGACGAGCAGCCGTATTTTCTGAGTTGGTGTAGCGACGTTGGCATTCGCCTAGCATTGTGGTGTCTAACTCAATGAGCTGTTCACGTAGTTTGACGTCCTTTTCTGTATGAGTGAAGTCACTGTATTCGGTTCCACAGAGCTCATAAGCGGCTCGATATTGATGTATTAGCCAGACAACCTTATTGGGATGGCGGGCAAAATAGGACGGGAATTTTGTCCCGATCACTAGGTCCACCGAACGGCCATTACTTTCACTTAGATCAAGAAGACGCCATGCTGCGGCATGGCCGAGGATTTCTTCTTTCGGATACCACTTAAACGGCACACTGACGAGGTCTGTTTCATATCCCGCCGTTCTTAGATGTTTGACTAGTTCACGTACATGCGATTCAGCCCCACCCGTAACAAAAGGAACCTGTGTTTCACAGACAAGGACTGTTCGTACTGCCATTAGTGTTACTCGTACACGCTCGCGTGCGCGTCATAGTACCAAATCAGTTCGCTACGGTAATGAAAGATGAGACAGGACATATCGTTTAATGACAGGGCATTGTAGTGTCGGCGGTCTTGGCTAGGCGAGATGCGAAAAAAATGACTACTCAAAAGTGTGGACTGAGTCCGCGATTGACTTGATCTAATCCCAGCTGTACGATCAAGAAATACGTTAATCGACTTCGCCGTCGGTCGTACCGTCGGCGTTTTTTTCGACTGAGCTTGATACTTTT
Source organism: uncultured Vicinamibacteraceae bacterium (assembly GCA_964634925.1). Lineage (GTDB taxonomy): Bacteria > Acidobacteriota > Vicinamibacteria > Vicinamibacterales > UBA8438 > DTWD01. Next base: position 7,241 of record CAZWKO010000082.1, on the reverse strand, counting down.
TTCACAATCTTATTAGAGATGTTTTTCATTAGAAATTGACGTTATTAGGCTGTCTAGCGCTCGAGAGTAGGGAGTTGTTCGGCAGGGTAACCACCTTGCGTTTCTGATGTCTAAGCACGTTATCCGAACTGGTTTGCAGTTACCCATAACCGGGTGGCCTACGCTCGAACTGGATACGTCTACTCCTGCTCAGCATGTGGCATTGCATGCGGCTGATTATCTAGGCTTAAAGCCGAGTTTACGCGTGTCCGTGGGTGACACGGTTGTTCGCGGACAGCTACTTTTCGAGGACAAATCTGTCTCAGGCGTGCGTTATACGTCACCGGCTGCCGGCACGATTCATGCGATACACAGAGGCGCTCGAAGGGCACTGCAGTCAGTCGTTATTGAGCAGAGTCGGGCTGAGCGGGAGGACCGAGAGCCCGAAAGTGTGACCTTCGGTGCCTACAGCGGGCGTCACCCCAGTGGCATGACTGGGGATGAGGTAAGAGCACTGCTTCTTGAGTCTGGACAATGGACTGCACTTCGTGGGCGACCGTACGGACGTGTCGCAGACCCAGCAGTTCGCCCGCATTCGATCTTTGTAACTGCGATGGATACAAATCCGTTGGCGCCTAGCAGTGCCGCGATTGCGGACGGGCAGGGGACGTCGTTTGACTGTGGTTTAGCAGCGTTGTCACTGTTAACCGAGGGGCCAGTCTTTGTTTGTAGTGGCTCTGCATTTCCACTTCATGTGCCAACAAGTGAACGGATCAAGCATGAAGTGTTTGAAGGGGTGCACCCAGCAGGGACGGTTGGTCTTCATATCCACACGCTTGATGCAGTGAATCGGGACAAAGTGGTCTGGCACATCGGACTTCAGGATGTACTGTCGACTGGTCGATTATTTGAAACAGGGCAACTCGATGTTCGTCGTGTCGTGTCATTAGGGGGGCCGCCGGTGTTGAACCCGAGGTTGATTCAGACTCGGATAGGTGCGGCAGTGGCTTCGCTAACCGATGGGGCAGTTGACGAGGTAGAAGATACCCGGATGATTTCTGGGTCCGTGCTTTCTGGGCGTCAGGCAGAGGGTGACGTTCACGGGTATCTGGGCCGATACCACCAGCAAATCTCGGTGCTGAAGGAAGGACGAAGTCGAGAATTCTTAGGTTGGTTGGGGCCTGGGTGGAATAAATTTTCAACGGTACGCACTTTTGTTTCTTCGTGGTTGTCACGGGGGAACTTTGCGATGACGACGTCAACGAATGGGTCTCCGCGTGCCATTGTTCCGATTGGCATGTATGAACGAGTGATGCCCATGGATTTATTGGCGACTCCATTGTTGCGTGCTTTGGTGATGGAGGATGTTGAGCGAGCCGAGGAGTTAGGATGTCTCGAGCTTGATGAGGAAGACCTTGCCCTCTGTACGTTCGTTGATCCCGGCAAGACCGACTTTGCACCTTACTTGCGGCGGGTTCTGGACATTTTGGAGAAGGAGGGCTAGCGAACGCCATGAAAGTTTTACGGCGCTTGCTGGATTCGCAAGCGCATCACTTTGAACCCGGCGGAAAACTTCAGCGCTTTTACGCGATTTGGGAAGCGCAGGATACGTTTTTGTTTACCCCTGGTTCTGTGACGGCTGGCGCATCGCACGTACGTGACGGCCTTGATTTGAAACGCCTGATGATGACGGTGGTGGTTGCGCTTTCCGGTTGTATTGCGATGGCGTTTTACAACACCGGGTATCAGGCGAACCTTGCGGTTGCTCAGGGCGCGGCTGCGCTCGACACATGGCAAACCGAACTGATGATGGTCTTTGGTATTGGGATGTTGCCAGATGATGTCATTAGTTGTGTGTTACATGGCGCGCTCTATTACCTTCCGGTACTCGGCGTTACGTTCCTCGTCGGTGGGCTTTGGGAAGTGCTGTTTGCGATTGTGCGCAAACATGAGGTTAATGAGGGATTTCTCGTTACGGGGATGTTGATTCCGCTGATTCTTCCGCCGACGATTCCCTTGTGGCAGGTGGCCCTTGGTGCTTCATTTGGGGTTGTCATCGGCAAGGAAATTTTTGGCGGTACGGGAATGAATGTCCTGAATCCAGCGTTGGTCACGCGTGCGTTCATCTTTTTTGCCTATCCGGCGCAAATGTCTGGTGATGCGGTCTGGATTGCGGCTGATACAACGACTGATGCAGTCAGCGGGGCAACCGTTCTGGCAACAGCAACACTCGGGGGGAGTAACGCAGTCGTCGATAGTTATGCGTGGTGGGATGCCTTCGTCGGGTTTGTGCCGGGGTCAATGGGAGAAACTTCGGTGCTGGCGTGTTTACTCGGTGCCGCGATACTGATTGGTAGCGGTATTGGTTCGTGGCGCATTATGCTCAGTGTTACCGTCGGCACGTTTCTGATGGCATCTGCATTGAATGCGATTGGCTCAGCGACCAACCCGTTTTTTGACGTTTCGCCAGCCTGGCATTTTGTTGCTGGTGGCTGGGCGTTCGGAACGGTCTTTATGGCAACGGAGCCGGTTACGGCACCGGCTTCTATTCGTGGTCACTATATTTACGGATTTCTCATTGGGGTGCTCTGTGTGTTGATCCGCGTTGTGAATCCGGCGTATCCAGAAGGCATGATGTTGTCTATCTTGTTTATGAACTTGTTTGCACCGTTGATCGATTATGTCGCGGTGCAGGCGAATCTACGTCGTCGGAGGGCCCGGTATGCAAGGTAGTGTTTTTTATAACCTGGGATTTGCGGCGGTTGTGTGCGTAGTGTGCGCCATCTTCGTGTCGTCGTCGGCCGTAGCATTGCGAGACCGTCAAGACGCGAATGCCTTGCTGGATATGCAGCGCAATGTTCTTGTCGCCGCGGGGTTGGCGGGTAGTGATGAGGCGCTGTCATCTGGGGAGGTTACGAGTCGTTTTTCAGAAATTCAACAAGTAGTGATCGAACTAGCAACAGGAGAGGCCACCGACATAGACCCATCGTCTTTCGACCCTCGTGCAGCCGAAGTAGACCCGGATCAGAGTCGTTTGGCCCCGCCGAATAATGCTGGTTTGAGTCGGGTCGCAACGCATGCGCTGGTGTACGAGATTCGCGGAGCCAACGATGCTCTCGAATCGGTGATTCTTCCTGTCCACGGTCTGGGATTGTGGGGGATCTTGTACGGGTTTGTCGCGCTTGATGCCGATCTCGATACCATTCGAGGGTTGACATACTACGAGCACAAGGAGACACCTGGATTAGGTGGAGAAGTTGATAATCCGCGGTGGAAGAATTTGTGGAGTGGGAGGAAGGTGTTTGGATCGAACGACACTCCGGCTATTGAGGTTGCCCGCGGGAGTGCCGGGTCCCCGGAAGAGGACCCGCACCGGGTAGATGGGTTAGCTGGTGCGACGATGACGAGTCGTGGCGTCACGAACATGATGCGGTTTTGGCTCGATGAAAATGGTTTTAAACCGTATCTTGCTGTGTTAAGACGGGACAACGGGTGATGGCGAAGACACGCGATGTTCTGATCGATCCTTTGTTTAATAACAATCCGATCGCACTGCAGGTGCTTGGGATTTGTTCGGCGTTAGCGGTTACGACGAACATGGATACTGCACTCGTGATGAGTGTGGCTGTAATCGCCGTCACGATGTCATCGAATTTTTTTGTGAGTGCGTTACGGCATCAAATTCCCACAAACATTCGCATCATCGTACAGCTGACGATCATTGCATCATTAGTCATTGTTGTTGACCAGATTTTGAAGGCGTACTTTTTTGAGATCTCAAAGCAGTTAACCGTTTTCGTAGGGCTCATCATTACCAATTGCATCATTATGGGAAGGGCTGAGGCCTATGCGATGCAAAACCCTCCAACCGCTAGCCTAGTAGACGGCTTCGGTAACGGACTTGGCTATGGTGGCATATTAATGGCCACGGCTTTTATTCGAGAGTTGTTTGGTTCAGGGACCGTTCTTGGTGCTTCTGTCTTTCCTCTTGCGGCCGAAGGGGGTTGGTATACGCCGAATGGTTTGATGGTGCTGTCGCCCGGGGCCTTTTTCATTATTGGGTTTTTGATTTGGATACTCCGGGTGTGGAAACCCGAGCAAGTGGAGAGCGATTAAGTGCTCGAGCATTATTTAAGCTTGGCGGTGAAGGCGATTTTCGTCGAAAACATGGCTCTGGCATTTTTTCTGGGTATGTGTTCGTTCTTAGCGTCCTCGCGTCAAGTTAAGACAGCTTACGGACTGGGCGGTGCGGTGATTTTTGTACTTGTTGTAACCGTCCCCTTGAATAACCTTTTGTACGATCATGTACTCAGGGCAGGTGCGATGGATTGGTTGCATCCATCGTTAGCGGTTTACGACCTGTCGTTTCTTGGATTTCTTTGCTATATCGGCACTATTGCGGCGATGGTGCAGATTGTCGAAATGACGCTGGACCGTTTTTTTCCAGCGTTGCATGCGGCTCTGGGCATCTTTTTGCCACTTATCGCCGTCAACTGTGCGATTCTCGGCGCCTCCCTGTTTATGGTTGAGCGGAGTTATACCTTGGTCGAGAGTGCGGTTTATGGGTTGGGTTCTGGAATTGGATGGGCTCTTGCGATTGTGGCACTTGCCGGGATTCGTGAACGACTACGGTATTCGAATCCTCCTGATGGTCTTCGCGGTCTCGGTTTGACATTTATTCTGGTTGGATTAATGGCCATTGGGTTTATGGCGTTTTCTGGAGTGCAACTGTAGTGGTTATTGAGGTTTCGCTTGGTGTTGCGATGTTGACCGCTGTGGTCGTCTCTCTCGTGGGGTTGTTGATGATCGCGAGGAGGCAACTAGTGGCGACTGGTGACGTGACCATTACGGTCAATGGTGATGCTGACAAGGCGTTGCAGACATCAGCCGGGTCAACGTTGCTCGGGACGCTTTCGGACAATCAGATTTTTATTCCCTCGGCGTGTGGTGGAAAAGGGAGTTGTGGCGTTTGTAAAGTCAAAGTGCTCGATGGTGGTGGTGCAATTCTTCCGACGGAGCGAAGCCATATTAGTCGAGGTGAAGTACGGGATTGCGTGCGTCTGTCGTGTCAAGTGAAAGTGAAACAGGATTTGGATATTGAGATTCCACCAGAAATCTTCAATGTTCGACAATGGCAGTGCCGAGTTCGTTCCAACCACAATGTTGCAACCTTTATTAAAGAATTGGTTCTCGAGTTGCCAGAAGGTGAAGAAGTGCCCTTTCGTGCTGGTGGATACATTCAAATTGAAGCCCCTGCCGGGACGTACGACTATAAAGATTATGCCGTTGAGGAAGAATACAAAGCCGATTGGGACCAATTTAATTTGTGGAGATATAAAGCGGTGCTTGATGAGCCGGTAACCCGCGCTTATTCAATGGCGAACTATCCGGATGAAAAAGGCGTCATCATGTTGAATGTTCGAATCGCGTCGCCGCCACCTCGGGCGCCGGAAGGAACACCGCCGGGCAAAATGACGTCGTATATTTTCAGTCTTAAGGCAGGGGATGAGGTCACGATTTCTGGACCGTTCGGTGAATTTTTTGCCAAAGACACTCAGGCTGAGATGATTTACGTTGGTGGTGGTGCAGGCATGGCACCGATGCGGTCTCATATCTTCGATCAGTTTCGTCGGGTGAACACAAATCGCAGTGTGAGTTTTTGGTACGGTGCACGTAGCCTTCGCGAAGCGTTCTATGTCGATGATTTTGATGCGATAGCCTCAGAGCATTCGAATTTTAAGTGGCATCTCGCGCTGTCTGAACCTCTTCCTGAAGACGAGTGGACGGGAAAGACTGGTTTTATCCACCAGGTTTTGTACGATAACTACCTCAAGGATCACCCAGCTCCCGAAGATGTGGAGTACTACCTTTGTGGTCCGCCGATGATGCTCAAAGCTTGTATGGACATGCTTGATAGTCTTGGCGTTGAGCGAGAGAATATTTTGTTTGACGATTTTGGGTAAGCGATCATGCGCGGGATGTTGTTCTCGTGGATCGTCTTTACGATGGCTAGTTGTACAGGGCTGTCGCCAGATGTAGACGAACACAACAACCTTCATACCATTATCGGTGAGACGATGGGGACCACGTACACCGTCAAGGTTGTCTCTGCCGGTGACACTTTTGATCCCGCCCGAATCCGTCTCGCGATTGAAACACGGCTCGATCAGATTAACTCGCGGATGTCGCATTACCTCGTAGATTCTGAGGTTGCGATGTTTAATCGATCCTTCACGACAGAACCTTTTCCTCTGGCGTCGGAAACGGTTGACCTTATCGCGATGGCAAACGAGATCAGTCGTGCCAGCAATGGCGCGTTTGATGTCACAGTTGGCCCGCTCGTGGATGCATGGGGATTTGGACCGAAAGAGCCGCCGGTGACCCTTCCAGAGAGTGAAGCATTGGAGGCGCTGAGAGCATTTGTCGGCTATGAACTACTGGTTGTTGACCGCGAGGCGTCGACCGTTCGAAAACGTCGGAAGGAACTGACAGTAGATCTATCAGCAATAGCCAAGGGCCATGCTGTTGACGCGGTCGCAGCGATACTTGCAGAGCTTGGGTCAACTGATTATCTGGTTGAGATCGGCGGGGAGTTGCGTGCGAGCGGGAACGGTCAACAGGATAAACCCTGGCGTGTGGCAATTGAGCGTCCTGATGCTGGACAAGTGTCAAAGACTCGTATTATTGAGCTCCGTGACCAATCTATCGCAACATCAGGGGAGTATCGAAATTATTACGAGCGAGATGGGGTGCGAGTGTCACATACGATCGATCCTCGGACGGGGCGACCGGTGTCGCACAAGCTTCTAGCTGTCTCCGTGCTTGCTCAATACTGCGCTCTTGCGGATGCGCGAGCGACGGCACTGGAAGTGTTGGGTCCGGCAGATGGGTACGAGTTAGCGATTGAGCAAGGCTGGGTAGCGCTTTTCCTGATTCGTGGTGAAGACGGAAGAATGGTTGAACGTGCCACTCCTGCGTTCAATCAGCATTTAGAATAAGCCTATGGGGTTGTTTCTTGTGACCGCTATCGTGATCGCGGGCGTCATGCTTATTATGGCGGTAGGTCTTTTCTTTAAGTACCCCTGCCTTCGTGGGTCGTGCGGAGGCCCTGATGTTCTGGATCCTGAAGGTGGGTCACTTCGGTGCGACGTATGTCCTCGTCGGCATGCAAATTCCAGATGATGGTGTAAGTGTTACGAACTGTCAAGACGAGTCACTGCGGCCACAATAATTTCGTCATCTTCCGGATCAACAGTTAGGAG
>CAZWKO010000081.1:4460-9359 GCA_964634925.1 uncultured Vicinamibacteraceae bacterium | reverse complement strand
CCGTCATGCCGTGGAACTTTCCCTTCTGGCAGGTTTTCCGCTTTGCAGCTCCAGCTCTCATTGCTGGCAACGTAGGTCTACTCAAGCATGCGTCCAATGTTCCAAGATCAGCACTTGCAATACAGAACATCCTAGAGCGGGCAGGGTTTCCGGAGGGGGCCTTTCAAACATTACTGATCGGCTCAGACCAGGTCCAACGAGTTCTTACTGATTCACGTGTTCAAGCAGCAACACTCACAGGCTCTGACGCCGCGGGTCGTGCCGTGGCCTCGGGTGCCGGTCACTCATTAAAACCGACGGTGCTGGAATTAGGCGGAGCAGACCCATTCATCGTCATGCCATCCGCTGACCTATCCGATGCTGTGCAGGCCGCGGTCATGGGTCGAACCATCAACAACGGACAATCATGCATCGCTGCCAAGCGTTTTATTGTGCACAGCGATGTCTACGACGAGTTCACCGATCGCTTCGTCGCCGCATTTGAAGAACTTACTGTTGGCGACCCTATGTTAGACACCTCTGATATTGGCCCCCTCGCCATGGCTCAAATTCGAGATGACATTGATAATCAAGTCACACACTCAACGGCGCTGGGCGCACAAAAACTGATCGGGGCTGAACGTATAGAAGGTGAAGGTTATTACTATCGGCCTGGCATACTCGCCCAGATACCAGAAAGTGCGCCCGCCTATGCACAGGAGGTATTCGGCCCTGTTGCCATGCTATTTCGTGTCTCCAGTCTCGACGAGGCCATCAAGGTCGGAAACGCTACCCCGTTCGGTCTAGGGTCCGCAATCTTTACCCATGACCAACAGGATATCGACCGTGCAACCGACGAACTTGATGCGGGGGCCACATTCGTCAATCAAATCGTCGTTTCTGACCCAAGCCGACCATTCGGTGGCGTGAAAGCATCAGGATATGGACGTGAACTCTATCGTGACGGACTGATGGCATTCGTCAATCGAAAAACGGTCTCTATTAAATAAGCGAACCCCTCTTAAATCTTATGTACCGCTTCTGGACTGTCACAGTACTTCGATTCGTCGCATTGTTTTTTGTCATGGCTGTCACCATTGCCATTTATTTCTATCCGGGCGGAAACATCCACAACCCAGACCAACCAGGCTACTCCCTCACCCACAACTTCTTGAGTGATTTGGGTGGCTTTCATTCTCACTCTGGCCTTGTGAACTTCTATTCTTCTTTTTTCTTCAATCAGGCCATGTTTCTGTTCATCGCCGTCGGTATCGGATTCGTCTTTGTCCCGCGACTATTTAAAGCCGATCGAATGAACTACAAGTTATCGATCGTCGGATCTATATTTTTTTTGATTGGCACAATGTGTTTTGCGGGAGTCGGACTAACCCCGCACGACCTGCATCGCCCGATACATGTATTTCTTGCCGTCAACGCCTTCAGGTTTTTAGTACCAGGTTCACTCGCTTACCTTGTCGTCCTCTTGCGAAGTCCAGTCAAAAATAAATACGCACTGGTCACACTGGTGTATGTGATCGCCACATCTTGTTACGTCGTATACCAATTCGTCAGCGCCAGCCCAATGGATAGCCAGGCGCAAATGGTCGAGGCAGCAACCATCCAAAAAATCATCGCATTCATCAGCGTTGCAACGATCTTTTCTTTAAGTTTCGCCTTTGGGTCTCAGATCACACGTTTAGGGCTGCGATAACATTAGCTATCAACGAAAGCCCTAAGCTACGCGAATGATTCGCACATCATCTTAAAAATACAACGACCAGTCGTGGGTGCTGACCACGGCATTCCTGATGGCGTCGAAGGCGGACTAGACGACCTGATTGTGAATTTCTTCTTTGCTCTCCCAAATTGAGGTGTGGAAACTCGCATGTCGCATGTTCAACAACGGTTCATCAGTCGCCCAGGTCAGTAAACCGATGCGAACACATTTTTCTCGATATGAAAAGTTCTTAGACCGTTTACTTGAAAACAGAAGCGACTTTGGTGTGAAATTAGCTGCCAAACATTAAGAAGTATGCGTAAATTTACGGCTGCTGCGGTTCTGCTTCTACAGCTATTTCTGTCGAATGCAGCATTAGTTGCAGCATCTCAAGAGGCGGCTGACCACGCCTGTCCGCATCACTCGACGAGTCGCGAGTGCACGATGGAAATGTGCCCGATGAACACGAAGCGTTCTACTAGCGACACACCGGGAGCGGTGATGGACTGTCCAAGCAACTCAGACCTTACCCTGCTGTCTAGTCAACAGGCTCATGAAGGTGCCGTAGCCCCTGCTTACGATATCGGTTTTTCCATCGTCTTCATTGAAAGATTACAGCCTATTTTGTTCGCCAGCCGTGCAGTTTCTCCCCCTGTTCGACCACCTTTGTTAACCCCTCACTGCTAGCACTCATTTCTTCGGAACCAATACCGCAGGACTCCGGCTTGATCTAACCGAATTCGTTTCTGATCTAGTCCGCTCAATCGAGACAGATCATTGACAACTCTCGGATGCGATAACGCTGAGAACTCGCCAAGATGCCTGCGGTCTTTTTAACTGTTATAGCAATATAGGTGGATTGAATGAACAAAGCGTGCATCACTCGTTTGATTTTGTTGTTTGTCTTTTTTGCACTTGGAAGAGCCGATGGATACGCACAAGAGCGTGCTATCGGCCATGCGCCCATTGGTGTGATGGGTGACCATTATCATGGCAAGGGAGAATGGATGGTCTCTGCCCGGTATATGAGAATGTTGATGTCGGGTAACCGTACCGGAACAACCGACCTTACCGATCAAAATATCCTTGCACTTCCCAATCCATTCCAAATGGGTAATATGTCGACAAAACTCAGCGTCGTCCCACAAGACATGGCAATGAATATGACCATGCTTGGCGTGATGTATGCACCGAGCGACGTAGTCACTCTGATGGGTATGGGGATGTTCACCCAAAAAAGTATGGATTTAACTACCTACCAAGGCGTAATGCCGATGAGTGGTATGAGTGGTATGAGTGGTATGCAAAGAAGCCGACTCGGTTCCTTTTCCACATCAACTGGTGACCTCTCGGATATCTCGGTGTCCGGCCTGATTAGAGTCTATGAAGGCAACGTAAACCGGGTTCACGCACAAGTTGGAATCGCACAGTCAGTAGGTGCTAGTGATTCCATCGGCGAGGTACTGACCCCGATGAACATGAGAATGAAAATGACGCTTCCCTATGGCATGCAAATCGGAGATGGAGCCACATCTACAATCTCTGCGCTCACTCACGTCGCGGCCCTCGATAGCGGTGTCTACGGCTGGCAGTTACGTTCAGAGAATGCGGTGCGTGCAAGTAGCTGGAATTTTGGAAGCGTCCAATCACTCACTGGGTGGATTCAACAAGAACTCGCTCGACGCACATCAATATCGTTTCGTTTTACGCATCAACGCCGCGATTTCATTCAGGGACGTAACACTGCGATTTCTGCACCTGTCCAAACAGCAAACCCAGCGAACTATGGCGGGAATGTCTCAGAAATCGGGATCGGACTTAACCAGCTGCTATCTATCTTCCCTGGTGAGCACAGCGATCGAATTGGCATCGAACTGTTCTATCCCGTGCAACAAAACCTGAACGGCCCACAAATGAAATCTGGGTTGACATTTCAAATTGGCTACCAGAAATCACTCCCGTAAAGATGCCAGAACACGGACACCACACTCAACCTTACAAACTAGATAGGTGCTGATGTTTGCTCTGTGATATGGGACACAAAGAGTTGGTCGTCGAGTTAGCGAGCTAAGAGATACGTCATCTTGATAGCAAGTTGACGGTTTTGTATCCACGGCACGTACCCATTGTGGCGAAGGGTTGGATCAAGCCCTAAGAAATCGTCGGTTCTGAGCTCGTCGTAAGCGATATAAATATCGCTTCCTGGCTTATAGATCCAATTAAACCGCACACTAGTACTTATCGAATCTGTAGTGGAGTTGTACTGAATTAGAGACCGAAGTGTCATCTCTGGCGACAGCGCCAAATCAAATGTCGTCGAAGCAAGATCAGCAACAAATGCCCCCCCTGGGAGTGTCACGTCGCTCCGTCGAAAACTCGCCTGTGCCGCAATCCGACTTGTTGCGCGCCAATTCAGACCGCCGCCCCAATCGACGCGCCGACCACCGAAAAAACCCTGCGGTGAATACCGCGCGTTCCCTGACACGCGTTGTGACGGGTCACTTCGATAAAACACACTGGGTTGCCAAAAGCGGTAGGTGCCAACCGGTATTGTCGTGTTTTTTGAAATCTGGAACGGCACGTCAAGTTGTTCGAACATCTTGTTCGTAATGAACGTGACACTCGACCCATCTTCAAATTGAATCCCCATCATGTGGTGAACACGCCGAGTCAGCAATCGATTCGCCTGGTCCGTTGTGTATTCGACATTCAACATCGGATCCATCGACCGAATCCCCCAACGTCCAGGTCGAGGATTCCATTGCCCGTGCAGTTTCGACCGGCGAATGCCAAGACGCGGAACGAACCCCACTTCGGCATTGAAGTTGTCTTGAATATCGCTATATTCGCTATAGATTCGAGCCGACGGGCTTAACCACATCACCATCATGTGCCCCATCATGTCGTCACGTGTAACTTGTGGCGATTCAGTCTTTGCAACAAATCCCGTAATTGACAAAAACGGATGGGGCGTAAGTGATGTATCAACCGCGATCGTCCTATTAAAGTGCGATCCTCCGATGGCTTCCTTGTTGACAACGATGCCACCAACCTTTGACCGAGCAAAAATATCTCGACTGTATCGACCGACAAAAAAGTTCTCTCCCAGTTCTCCACCCACTGCTTGCGTTTGGATATTCATAACCGCGACATTGTGGCGTTGCACCTTCCCGGTTAAGCGAGTGCCGCCAATAATCGGTACG
>CAZWKO010000081.1:0-4450 GCA_964634925.1 uncultured Vicinamibacteraceae bacterium | reverse complement strand
AAAACAGGTCAGCCACTCGACCAAATGACTGCTGAGATTTCACGCTAAACATACCGGCATTCTCAAGAAAGAAATCTCGTTTCTCTGGGAAAAACAGTGGGAATCGAGTCAGGTTTACTTGTTGCTCATCGACTTCGACCTGAGCAAAATCGGTGTTTAACGTGAGATCAAGATTGAGTCCAGCAGCAATGCCATATTTCACATCAACACCGATATCATTTAGTCCTGAACCATCGAATACAGCGGCCGTATTCCGATCCTGCCTTCCTGCCCCAAGGATGTACGGCGTAACACGCAGGTCCATGCCACGATCGATGCCGGATAATCCAATTAACGTGCCGGCACGACTAACACGCATCAGCTCGTAGCCTTTCGGAACAGGCGCCCAGTACACCTGTTCATTCTTTCGCCTGATATTCCTCATGAAATTGAGGCCCCATACCTGCCGATCGGTCTTCGGAAACCGCATCGTCACCATAGGTATTTCGATCTCGGCAACCCACCCGCTTCCGGTCTGCTGCGTTGATACGTCCCAGACACCATCCCAGTCGACATTGACATTTGAGTTCGTCGAACTAGAACTTCGGCTATAGCCGCCTTCTCCTTCTTCAGAAATTTGCTGCTCAAGCTTGGCACCCAATGGACTCGTTACAAACATGTAGCCAGAACGATTGTCGTTAAATGTATCGAGAATGATTTGGAAATTGTCTTCATCTAACAGCTGGAATGAATCCCGTCTCATCTCGGTTGCGATGACACCATCTGCAATAGAGTCATGGGCTTCCATCGCGATGTACAGCGATTCGGAGTCATACATCAACCGAACAATTGTTCGTTCCGTCGCAGGTTGACCTTCATTGGGTTCTTGTTGGGTAAAGTTCTCAATTACGGCTGCATTCGCCCAGGCCGACTCATTCAGAATGCCATCGATCACAGGTGATTGCGGGGTTCGTGTGGGTTCGACAGTAAAGAGCTCATTCACTACTCCTGTCGCCCTCTCTTGATCGGTAAATCCACCAACAACGAACGTCCGCTCACGCTCATTATTCAGTGGGCCGTCGCTAAGAGATTCGTCCATCCGTGCAGTAGATTCATTTACAGACAGCGCGTCGGCACTGCCTGCATTCATACCGGCCTCTTCCGTTCGACTAGTCAACAACGTACTCACGACCCACGAAGCAATCTGATCCTGTAGTTGAAATAGCTCCCCGAACGTTCCCCCTACAGAAAACGCTGACACGACTTCAGCCGTGCCTCTCTTGATTAGTTTCGCCGTAATCTGAAGTTGTCCTCCTGCCAACTCGTATGAGCCGCTAACACCAATATTCTCAGGAAATGTTTCACGTCCGCTCGATGTCGCATCGACAACAGCAGAGATCGTGTCCGCTATGCCGACACCAATCCAATCACTCTCCGGGTTACTCCCTTGATTTGTAAATGGTAAAACGTTGTGCGGCTGTTTATTCGTCGTGTCGAAGGTCGAACGAGTGCTTTCTTGACTGGCTTCAACGACATTAATACCGACTCGGGCGATTGCGATGACGACGAGCAAAACCCGGACCGCGACGCAGCAGAACGACTTATTCATTACATTCATCCACAACAGCACAATCGACACAACACGGAATGCACGTTGATGGATACCTACAGACCGTTCTTACGAGACCTTCAGACACGTGCAAGGCCACCCCATTAAGGACGTCAGAACCATCATTTGTTTCATTACGTTCGTTTCTAGGTAAAAGGAACATCTTCAAACGTCGATAATTCAAAAAGAACGACTCAGCACGCACCGATAGCCGCCAAATAGACAAACAATATTGGAAGAATCAACCACCCGAGCACTGTAAGCCCACAACCGGTACCTGCTAGCCCCAATCCAGCTAATAATAACACCTTGCCAGCTGGAGGGAATGACACAAGGCTTCTGTTGCACTGCTGACACACCCGCGCCTGAACTGCAACAGCCTCGCCACAAAATGGGCATTCTTTCATGCAGCGCCCAGACTATGAGTCGTCTGAAGAAAACCAGGAGCGAGAACATGCAAAGCGGTCACAAACATCCCAGAACAAGGTCTTAAGTGCAAAAGGTGACTAAAACAAACGGCAAGGCATAGCTTAACAGACGTACCAGAACGCCTAACTCACTGTAATGACATTTCTGCCCCACACGCGATCCAATTAGCGGCGTTGCTTGAAGCTATTCAGCCGTCGCTTCGTATTGGGCTTCAACTTTCATGAGCACCGCCTTAATGGCAGCAGCCCAAATGCGATTGCCCTTGTCATTAAGATGCAACCCATCATCGATGAACACATCGTCCATGACCTGACCGTTTGCTTTGAGAAACGGTGTAGCCACATCAATAAAATGCAAACGGCTATCGGATGCAATCACCTGTTTGTACAACGCTGTCGTCTCTTGCGCTTTATCCCACACCGACACACGAGACAGGCTCGGTTTCACTGAAAGGACATAGACGCGCGTATCCGGAAGTACCGTATTGATCTTGGCAATGATTTCCTTCAGCTGATCAACGATGGTGCTTGGAGCGACACCGTAAAACGTGTCATTGTCGCCCTCATAAATGACCACGGCACGCGGCTTATACTTCAACACCACTCTGTCGACATAGTGAAGTAAATCGGCCATCGTACTCCCGCCAAATCCTCGAGGAATTACGGTGAGCGGTGCCAGATCTGTTTCCATCGTGTTCCAACGAGCAAAACTGGAGCTTCCCGTGAGAACAATAGCGCCTTCTGGTCGAGCATCAGCATTCGCATCAAACGCTGCGATAGCATCAGCCCATCGAGACGGATCGGATGTTGTCTGGGCCGTCGCTGTCGACACAAGGCCAACAACAAGTAGCAGCGCTGCAAAACACGACGTATACCGCAATTTCATATCAGGTCTCCTAATAATGTCCGACAAGGCCCCAATTATAGACTCGGTCGAGCACAAACACCGAACCAACCTTAGGCCGTAAGACAGACCGGTGCTCTAAGCAAGCATCATTCACAACAGAACATCCACATTTGTCGACAATTCATCGTTGTCATAAACTCGTCAGCTTGTTACTTTCAATAAATCTACACATCTCGACAGTCAAATTCATAGCCAACAATCACATGTTGATACGTAAGGAGAAGCCATGTCAGTAGCAGACAAATTAAAACTTGGATCCGAAAGTTTTTCCGTAGAGGGCACTATCACCTCCATCACAACCACAGCAAACGGTGCCTCAGCGAATGTCGTTGGAAAAGCGGGGCATTACGGCAAAGTTTGGTTGACGTATAACTTTCTTGTAAATCCGAAACATGAGACGCAAGGCTCCGTCACAGGTGTCGGCCGTGGACTCACTGACGATGGCGACATGAACGAGGGCATTCGGAACGGAGTCTGGACTCGCGACGGTCACATCATGACAATTTATTCATTGGACGATGTCACCGACGGACTGATTAACCTTTGCGTGGAAACGTGGGACCTTCGTAACGACTCGGTCAACTTCGAATTTTCACGAGTCGAGAAGTGACCATACGGTGACTATCAGCTAACGATCACAATACATCGCGCAGCGCCGACTCGCCTTCATGGCGCGTCGGTGCTGCACATCGTGGCGCAGCCTTACCTAAAACCGAAACAATCGATTGATTTTGACGACGAACCCTCGGTTTCGTAATTCCGACAAGCGATCCGGGCGAAGCGGATTAGTTTCACGATCCTCGGTATAGACCACGAACAGTTCGCTCCCGGGGAGATACTCCCACCGAAATCGAAAGTTGTTACTGACCGAATTGGTACTCGAGTTGTACTGCATCAATCCACTAAATAACATTCGCGGCGTAAATGTATAGTTCACCCGAGACACAGCTAACGCCACCTGTGAAGAACCTTGAAGCGTATCAATCCAATTAAAAGAAAGAGTCGGCTCTATCGATAGGCGTTGCGTGACTTCAAGGCGCGCGCGCTGTAGTCCGAATGACCGGATACTGCCGTTAAAATATTCGCCCAATCGCGCCGTAAACGTACCGGTCAATCGGCGTTGGGCGCCAGGCGTGTACTTCGCTTCCACATCACGAAATCGGTAGCCTCCGATCGGCAGTGCAACACTGGGGTTCAGTTCAAACGGACGGTCAAGATACTCATAGTTTTCTGCGACGGACACACCGACTCTGTCACTCGTTTCAAACTCCGTCAAAAATCCAAGTTGCGTTTGCCGGGTTTCTACGGTGCCAGTATCCGCCGCGACGGTGTAATCCAATGCCGCCTCAAGGCGAAACTGACGAATCGCATCGATTGATTGAGGGCGGGGGCTATATCGCCCAGACGTATACGAGCGTCGGAAATTGTCACGCCGGAGAAATCCAACCTCCGGCATAAAATTGTCCTCCACAACCAAATGGTCCGCCTCATACCCCACAAGATCACCGGTATACAGAAACCGCCCTT
>CAZWKO010000080.1:0-9431 GCA_964634925.1 uncultured Vicinamibacteraceae bacterium | reverse complement strand
CCCCCGACCTACGGGTTCGAAGCCCGGCGCTCTATCCAGCTGAGCTACAGGCGCGTAAGCGACCATTTTATCACGCGACACGTGATGCGACGCAGGGTTGACCTGCGGGTATGGAACGAATTGTGAAGAGAGGAGTCGGTATGTGTTGACCTTACGGAGTCAGGTCAAAGACCGCCATCTCTCTCGTATTCCGTACGAAAAGGAGACCATCTGAGAGTGCCGGAACGTTCCACGTTTTTCCTTCGATTGCTCTGAATCCAGCCACTTCCTCGTGCCCGTCCGGTGTCGCGCGTACGAGAACAAGGTCTCCATCCTCAGTGAGCACCACCAGGTGGTCGTCGGCCGCAAGCAATTGACCGTAGCCGTATCGACCGCCTTTCCACATCAATTCTCCGGTTTCCGCGTCCATACATGCCAGGATCGATTCGTCCAGTCCGTAAATGTAGCCATCGACGAGGACTGAACTGCTGAATTTATTTTTCATACGGTTGGTTTCCCAGACCGTGGATGCCGAGAACTGCCCGTCCTCACGCGTGAGCTCGATCAATGCGGCGCCTTTCCCATACCCTGCCGAGAGAAAGAGTCGTGATGGACTCACAAGAAGTGGCTGAGAAATATTCGGCACCATCCTGATCTGCCATGGGTAGTCCCACAATAAGGTGCCATCTTCGGGGGTGAGACCAGCGAGTCGTTCGTCGGTCACGACAAGAATCTGACGGACGCCGCCAAGCGTTGCGAGCATCGGTGACGTGTATGCGGTTCCGTCATTGAGGACATGCCAGACGACATCACCACTTCGATGATCGTAGGCGGCGACTGACCACTCATTCGGGCCGCCAGGGAGGACAATCACAAGGTCATCGACAATAAGTGGGGATGCGGACATAGCCCATTGAAGATTTGGCGCGTTTGCGTCGTCGAGCATGTTGCGTTCCCAGATGACAGCACCGGTCTGGGCATCGAGACAAACAAACATGCCTGTTGCGCCGACGACATACAGACGACCCTCGTGCCACGTGGGCGTAGCGCGTGGTCCAGGCCCTCCCAATAGTTCCTGAAAATGTGCTGGCCATACATGCGTCCAGAGTTCGACCCCGGTGTGGATGTCGTAGGCCGCAACCACTTCATCATCGCGACGTTGCTCAATGGTGTACGCGAGGCCGTCGGCAACAACAAAGGAGGCATACCCACCACCGACGGGTTGCGTCCATAATGGGTCAAGTCCTGTACCTGGCCAATTCGTGAGGATTGGTGTGTCCGTATATTGTCCGTCTCGATTTGGTCCTCGGAAGTCAGTCCACACTGGGGTGGTTGCGACGGATTGGCGACGGGGCGCCGGCTCGACCGCGGTGCTGGGTGCTAGTGTTGTGGGGGTCGCTGATTGCCCTAACCGGTCGGCTTCGAGGTCTGCGTAGTGTTCGTCTGGGTCGCCGAAGACTACTCCGGGACGAGATGCGCCATTAAATTCGAGACGCATGTCGAACACGACGACTAAGAAAAGAACGAGAACAGCAGCCACGAGTACGATACGGCCCACCCAGCGAGCGATGGTAAATAGGATTCGTTTCATGATGCTCTTTCTGGCGTCGTATTGACCCGCTCCTGCAGACACGTAAAGAATCGGTCCATCATCATCTTTGAGACACTGCCGAGTAGTCGTTGCCCGACCCGCGCGATAGTACCACCGACTTGCGCTTTGCCGACGACATTGACCGCGGTGGTCGTTGTGTCGTCGGCGTCATCCAGCGAAACGGTCGCGGACCCTTTTACGAACCCTGGTTTGCCCTTGCCTTCAACCACAAGTGTGTAGCCGCTTGGTTCGTGTTTGTCGGTCATTTCAACCGTCCCTTCATACTTACCAGTAATCGCAGCAATGCGAATCGTGATCGTGGCTTTATAACGGTCTGGCCCTATTTCTTCCATTGATTCGCACCCAGGAAGGCAGGTGCCGATCACGGCCGGATCAATCAGGAGTGCCCAGACTTGATCTTTTGGCGCCGCAAAGGTGTAGGTGGCTGACACATCCATGACTACAAGAATACTTGGTTAAGGCCATTATGCAGATTGAACCGCAGATGTGTGACTTGACCGCTGGCGCGGTAGTTGGTTGAGATGCTGCGCTAACTCCTCAAGGCTTGCCATGTTATGTACCGGTAGGAAGTCATCGACCCATGGTAGTGCGGCTTGCATGCCGCGCGTGAGTGGGACGTAATCGGGAGAGCCCAGTAAGGGGTTCAGCCAGACGAGTCGATGGCATGACCGTTGCAGTCGTGCGATCTCTTGTCGAAGATGTTCGGGTGTACCGCGGTCCCAGCCATCCGAGATGAGTAACACGACAGGCCCACGTCCTCGGACGCGTCGAGCCCACTCGGTGTTAAACATACGGAGCGCATTCCCTATTTGGGTCCCACCGCCAAAATCACTAATTGTTCGTGGGAGAGTGGGGACCACGTCATCAACGGAGCGGTTCAGCAATTGATGGGTGATTCGGGTAAGGCGTGTGGCAAATACGAATGATTCCACACGCTCTGTGCGTCCTCCGCCAGTGAGGGCATGAATAAAGTGCAGCAGCATGCGGCTATAGCGCTCCATTGACCCGCTGACGTCACAGAGAAGGATGAGCGGGCGTTGTTGTGTTTTTCGGCGTTTGGATGGCAAGTGGAGAAGTTCACCCCCGTACCGCATGTTGTGACGAATAGCGCGTCGGAGGTCGAGAACAGGCCCTGAGCCTGCTGTCCAACGTTTTGATTGACGATCGCCGAGCTTCCAATCAAAGGTGGCCATCATTTGTCGTGCAAGCGCAACTTCTTCTTCTGAGAAATGTTCGAAGTCTTTCGCCCAGAGTCCTTCTCGCTGACTGTAGGAAAGCGTGGCCATTCGTTCCACTTGAAAAGTACGCGAATGACGTGACTGTTCTCCGTCGTCCGATGTCGCACGCTCTGATTCGTACTCAGGGTTTCCTGACCGACGGGTTTCACCCATCGCGCGCAGATCGGTTTCGGTCCAGTCACCATGCGGCGGACGCCAGAAGACACGAAAGGCGTCATCGAAGAGTGCCAGGTCTTGCACGCGATGTACCAGCAGGGTTCGAAGTGTGTGGTAAAACTCGTCTGGGTGGCCGACATTGATATAAGTCAATGAGGCTGCAACCTCTCGCATGCGTCCAGCCGGAACGTCTAAACCAAGCTGATAAAGGAGACGGCCAAAATGAAGCAGGTTTGAAAGAAGTGCAGACATGATGTCCGGGTTACCGTGCTGCAGGTGATTTTGCGCGATTCAAAATGTCCTGAATACGGTCTCCGCGGATATTTTGCATGTCTTCCTGGTTTTTGAGAACGATGCCAAGAGTGCGTTCGATGGTGACCGCATCAAGTTCTTGTTGGTCAAGCGCAACAAGGGCGGCGACCCAATCAAGTGTTTCTGACACGCCAGTCGCTTTGTAGAGTTCTGCTTGTCGCAGCTCTTGCACAAACCGTGTGACCTGTTCAGCAAGTGCATGAGAAACGCCGGGAACTTTCCTCATGACAATTTGAAGCTCCTTCTCAAAATCCGGGTAGTCGATCCAGGCATAGAGACAGCGACGCTTCAGTGCATCGTGAAGTTCGCGAGTGCGATTCGATGTGATGATGACTATCGGGGGCGTGTTGGCTTTCACCGTGCCAAGTTCTGGGATCGAGACTTGAAAGTCAGACAAAAACTCTAAGAGGTAGCCTTCAAATTCTTCGTCGGCTCGATCAAGCTCGTCTATCAACAGAACAACCGGGTAATCGCCTGGAGTCCGCAAGGCTTGCAGGAGGGGGCGTTCGATCAGAAAGTCTGACCCGAACAGTTCCCGGACGCGTTCGTCTCGCGTCTGAGCGGTATCCCCCTGTCCTTCCGCGACACGAATTTCGATGAGCTGACGCGCGTAGTTCCAGTCGTAGACCGCATGGGTAATATCAAGACCTTCATAGCACTGCAGTCTGATGAGTTTGGTTCCGGTGGCTGCAGCCAGGACTTTCGCAACCTCTGTTTTCCCGACACCGGCCTCGCCTTCGAGCAACAGTGGCCGGTTGAGTTTTAAGGCGAGGTAAATCGACGTGGCGAGTCCTGCATCGGCAATGTAGTCGTGATCAGCGAGTTGTTGCTGCAGGTCGTCGATTGATGAGGGCAAGGACACCGTCGGGGTTGGAGTCGGTAGAGACACGTTCTCCTATTTCACACGTTCTGCTGCGGTCGTCAAGGCACGACGGACATAGACGTCGGCGACAGCTTTACGATATTCCGCGGACGCGAAGACGTCGCCAAGAAGATCGTCGCCGAGGTTGCTGGTTACGGCGGCCGTGGCAGTAGCGATGGTTGTGCTAGACAGAGATTGGCCACGCAAAGCATCTTCCACGGCGTGACAGCGAGTGGGAATAGGAACTAAACCACCAATGGTTACTGAGGCGGCAGAACAGGTGCTGTTGGTGACGGTGAGTGCGACTGCGACACCAATAACCGCGTAGCGGGATGCTGGATGAGAAAATTTGGCATAGGCTGTTGCTTGGTTGGCTGACGCTGTGGGGATTTGAATGGAGGTAATCAAATCATTGTCACCGAGCGAGGTCATCATAACGCCTTGAAAAAAATCAGCAACGTCGACCGATCGTTCACCATCAGATCCGATGATAGTTACGGTGGCTCCGAGTGAGACCAGGACTGTTGGGAGGTCAGATGCTGGGTCAGCGTGTGCAATGTTCCCGCCAATGGTTCCACGATTGCGCACCGCCGGGTCGCCGACTTGACTCGCGGCGTCAGCTAATGCCGTTGCGTGCTGCTGAACCTCACTTGATGAGGCAATGTCAGCGTGTGTACTCAGTGCGCCGATCGTGAGCTGGTCGTTGACAGAGATTCCACGCAGGTCGGTAATGCGGCCGATGTCAATGACTGTCTCGGGGGCAGCAAGCCGAAGTTTAAGTAGCGGAATGAGACTGTGCCCACCCGCTAGTAACTTGGCGCCGGGGTGTTTGGCTAAGAGCTCGCCGGCTTCAGCCACTGAGTTAGCACGGAAATAGTCGAAATCAGCAGAAAACATGACCTAATTTCCTTTCGCGTTCTGAATAGCGCGCCAGACTCGCTCGGGTGTGAACGGCATATCAATGGACGTGACGCCTAGCGGTTTTAAGGCATCCATCACGGCGTTGTAAACCGTGACCGTTGATGCAATCGTGCCGGCCTCACCGATGCCCTTGACACCCAATGGGTGATGGGGCGAAGGCGTAACGGTGGAGATGACCTCGATAGGTGGTAACTTGTCCGCCCGTGGCAGCGCATAGTCGAGCATTGAACCAGTCGTGAGTTGCGCGCTGTCGTCGTAGACGGCTTCTTCCCAAAGCGCTTGTCCAATGCCTTGGACTACACCTCCATGGACCTGACCTTCAACAATGACAGGGTTGATCTGCGGCCCACAATCATCCAGTGCGGTGTATTTCGTCAGCTCAACGTGTCCCGTCTCAGTATCGACTTCAACTACAGCAAGGTGTGAGCCGTACGGAAACACGAAGTTTGGCGGGTCGTAGAATGTGGAAGCTTCCAGACCTGCCTCCATTCCTTCCGGAAGGTCCCACGCGACATTGGCCATTAATGCGACGTCTTGAATTGTTTTAGATTTATCTGGCGACCCTTTCACAAAGAACTTACCGTCGTCGTACTCCATGTCTTCAGCCGAAGCCTCAAGGAGGTGGGCAGCGAGGACCTTTGCCTTGTCACGAATTTTACGAACTGCCACGGCCAGAGCTGCACCACCGACGGCAGTCGTACGACTGCCGTAAGTACCCCATCCCATTGGAGTGTTATCGGTGTCACCGTGAAAGATTTTCACATCATTTGCGTCGACTCCGATTTCACTGGCGACAATTTGGGCAAATGTGGTTTCCTCACCTTGTCCGTGCGGAGAGGCGCCGATAAAGACATGGACTTTACCTGTTGGGTGGACGCGAACGATCGCACTTTCCCAAAGTCCGCCCTGAAAACCGATCGCGCCGGCGACTTGCGACGGTCCGAGACCACAAATTTCGACATAGGAAGAGATGCCTATTCCGACATATTTACCATTTTTGGGTCCTTCAGCTTGTTGAGCCCGCAGGGTTTTGTAATCGGTGTGTTCTAGTAATTTTGTCAAACCGCCGGGGTAGTCTCCACTGTCGTACGTTAAACCCGTAACGACGTCGTGTCCGTCATCAAACTTCGGGATGAAGTTTTTCTGCCGCACATCGGCGGGGTCTAGGTTGAGTTTTGTGGCAAGGACGTCGATCAGTCTTTCGAGCATAAAGGTCGCTTCCGGGCGACCTGCGCCACGATAGGCTTCGACGGGAACCCCGTTAGTGTATAAGCCGTAGACGTCTTCTTTGACGGCCGGCACCGTATAGCAACCAGACAGCATTAATCCATGCAGAATCGTTGGGATTCCTGGCGCCGCTGTCGACAGATAGGCCCCCATACCGGCATAGACCGTGCAACGGAGCCCGGTGATTTGTCCGTCCTTGGTTGCCGACAGTTCGACATCTTGCACATGGTCGCGTCCATGTGTGGTCGCCTGATAGTTTTCGCTGCGTGTTTCTGTCCATTTCACGGGACGCCCTAATGATTTGGAACAGAAGACGGTGAGGAAATCTGCTGGATAGACGGCGATTTTGCTACCAAAACCACCACCGACTTCAGGCGCAATGACGCGAAGCCTGTCTTCCGGGATACCGGTGACGACCGAGCAGAGGAAACGTGCGATGTGTGGGTTCTGGGTCGTATTCCAGAGAGTTAGTTCACCAGACGCACGGTTGTACTGGGCCACGGCGGACCGGGTCTCCATGGCGTTCGGAATGAGACGTTGCTGGAGGATTCGGTCTTTGATGATGACGCCGTTCGTTGCTGCTTCAGCGAACGCGGCATCAACGTCTCCGCCACTTACAGTCCAGTGAAACGCTTGGTTGCCTTCAATGTCGTCATGTAGTCGCGGGGCATCAGTCTGTGCGGCCGCTTCAGGGTCGATAACGGTTGGCAATGGTTCATAGTCAACTTCGATTAAGTCGAGGGCGTCATAGGCTTGGTAACGATTGTCGGCCACGACAACCGCGACGATATCACCGGTGTAGCGAACGACGTCTTTTGCGATACACGGGTATCCGGCAATCTTCAGGTTGGAGTCAGGGAGTAGCCAAGCGCAGGGTACGGGTTCCAAGTGGCCTTCAATGTCAGCGCCGGTGTAGACAGCGACTACACCGGGAGCCGTTAATGCGCTGTCCGTATTAATGCTTTTGATCTTTGCATGGGCATGTGGACTCCTCAACATCGCAGCGTGCGCCATGTCCGGCAACGTGATGTCGTCGGTATAGGTGGCACTGCCCGTGATGAGTCTGGGGTCTTCTCGACGACGAATACCGGAGCCAAAGATCCGTGCACTCATGACTGTTTACCTGCTGCAGCTGCGTCGTGAACAGCGCGTACGATGTTTTGGTAACCGGTGCACCGACACATATTTCCCTCAAGGCCATGACGGACTTCGTCGTCGCTCGGATTTGCATTCGTGCGAAGTAGTTCGTGGGATGCCATGATCATCCCGGGAGTACAAAATCCGCACTGCAGCCCATGTTTGTTCCAAAAGCTTTCCTGGAGTGGGTGCAACGCGTCTCCGGTGGCGAGTCCTTCAATTGTTGTGATGTTGGCACCGTCGGCTTGAACCGTTAGGGTGGTGCACGATTTCACCGAGACGCCGTCGAGCAGGACGGTGCAGGAGCCACATTGACTGGTGTCACATCCAACTTTTGTGCCGGTAAGGGCGCCTAGGTCTCGGATAAAGTGGACTAGTAAAAGGCGTGGCTCTACGTCACGTTCATAGAGTCGCCCGTTGATCGTGATACCGACAGGAACTTTCACGCGTTGCCTCCGTTGTGTACAGCAGGGGGCGGGATTATATCGTTCGTCGTGGGGCGATGCTAGTTTTCTTTTTTGTCGTATTTGGCAGCGTCGGCGTATTTCTGGTCTACGCCAATGAGGTCATTGAACCGTTCGAAACTAAGCAAGTGATCGTCTTGCCCGGCGGTCGTACCGTTGGTTTGTAGGTGTGCGTAGACGGTTTCGAGGGCTTTCGCGGAGGCGTAGAGACCCGTCAGTGGGTACAGAATGAGCTGAAACCCAAGATTGGCAAGTTCCTGCTTCGGCAGAACCGGTGTTCGGCCTTGTTCGATCATGTTTGCTACAGTCGGTTTTGGTGCGCGCCGAGCCACTTCTGTAAGTTCAGTCATGGTGCGAGGGGCTTCGATGAATGTCGCGTCCGCTCCGATGGCTCTTGCTGCCTCGGCCCGTTCAATGGCGGCGTCGACACCGATGGTCGCGATGGCGTCCGTCCGTGCAACGATAAAAAAGTCAGCGTCCTGCCTAGCATCAACCGCCGCGCGAATCTTGCTGAGGTATTCATCTTTCGGAATGACTTTTTTCCCACGCATGTGACCGCATCGTTTGGGCCACTGCTGGTCTTCTAGAAAGCAGCCTGCGGCACCGACATCGATAAGTTCTTGTACGGTTCTGACAACATTTAGCGGATTTCCATATCCTGTGTCTGCATCGACGATGACGGGAATGCTGACACTTCGGCAAATCTGACGTGCACGGTCGATGACCTCGCTTTGTGTGAGAAGACCGAAGTCAGGTTCGCCGATCAATGTTGCCGAAACTGCGTACCCCGACACAAAGACGAGTCGAAATCCAACTCGCTCAGCCATCTTTGCCGAGAGAGTGTCATAGACACCGGGAAACACAATGTTTGTTAAGTCAGTCAAGACTTGGTGGACGCGAGTAGGCATGGGGCGAAAGTATAGTGTTCCATGATAGCAACGGTGAAACGCTTCGTGAGGAATGTTTAGATTTCTACGGGAGAGCGATGGTGTTTCTTGAGCCAGATCGTACGAAGTAGAACAACGGAGGTTGTGGTGGAAATGGGGTGAGTGACGGGGATTGAACCCGCAACATCCGGTGCCACAGACCGGCGCTCTACCATTGAGCTACACTCACCATAAAGAGGGTGTGTTGAGTCGATACCTCTCGCCGACTAAGCAGTTCACGATTCTACCACGCAGTATTTTCCATGTGGCACGACTACAATTATATGGATGTCATCGGAACCTACGAACAACACCAGGTAGGTCGATAAGACGCTGGGCACTGATAGTCACAGGCCGGGTGCCAAGGTTGGGTCAGATGCAATAGAAGCCTCAGGTGTTGTTGTTGAAACATTGCAGCTTGCAACAAACGACCGTGATGCGAACGGGATTCTGAATGGCATTCTTGATGGTCTTGCGTCGCTTGTTGATCATGACGCGGCAGGTGTCTATGTCGTTGATCCATCGGGAAAAGGTGTGCGTCACAGCATGATGCGCGGCTGTGAAAATCCCGTACCAGATTTACAGGCCCCATTTAGC
>CAZWKO010000079.1:0-9457 GCA_964634925.1 uncultured Vicinamibacteraceae bacterium | reverse complement strand
CAGGCAGCACCTAGTTATCCGAAGGTGTCCGTGTGGTTGTTTCCGAGCATCTGGGTAGCCATTGAATCACTATCTGTCGGCTATGACCGGTAAAGTCAGCGATCTCGGCGAGCACGGCCTTATCCAACGCATCAGAAGTCGTGTGCCCGCAACATCAAAAAATGTACTCCTTGGTATCGGTGACGATGCTGCTGTTATCGATAATGAACGTGGTCAGGTGTTCGTTGTTGCAACGGACGCACTCGTTGAAGGAACGCATTTTACTCGCCATTTCAATTCCGCAGCTGACATCGGCCACAAGGCCCTCGCTGTCAACCTCAGTGACCTCGCCGCAATGGGCGCCCAACCTCGACACGCGCTGCTATCACTCATTCTTCCTCCGACAACAACCACTCGGGATGTCGATGGCATCGTTGATGCTTTTCTCGAATTGGCTTCGACTTACTCCGTCGCTCTCATCGGAGGCAATGTCAGTGCAACTGTTTCTACAGACCCAAGCGTTCTTATCGTTGATGTCACAGTGATCGGTACAGTAAAAAAACGAAAGGTCCTAACAAGATCTTGTGCGCGGCCAGGCGACATCATTTTCGTCAGTGGCACGATCGGGTCTGCTGCTGCCGGACTTGCTTCTCTGCAAGCAACTCACGACCAAGGCACCAGAGACTCAAAAAATGAGGCCTATATCACCACGTGTCAACAGTATTTTCAAAGACCAACCCCTCGCGTGCCGTTAGGCCTTGCACTCAGTCGAAACCGAGCAGCACATGCTTGTATCGATTTAAGTGATGGCTTTGGCGATGCCGTTCACCAACTTACGTCCGCAAGCAAAGTAGGTGCCTGCATAGAAGCAGAAGCTTTGCCGATCGCCCCTGGAGCACACAAGTGGTTCAGCTCTCAACGAAAGGACCCTGTCGTTGAGACGATCGGGGGGGGGGAAGATTATGAGCTAATTTTTACTGCACCTCCGTCATTCCGTGGCCGTCTTGCACACGTCAAACGTCAGATCAAAAACATCGCAATCACGGCTGTCGGCGTAATCACTAAAGAACCCCAAGTGCTACTGCGACGAAACGGAGTGTCCACACCACTTCCGAATGGATTTGAACATTTCTCTGAACCCGAATAGCTCCTTGATGGTTGTTATCGACTTCGCAGCATCTATTTGAGGTAGGTCAATAAAGTCTAAGACTCGCAATCCCCGTCACTCTTCGACGCATGGACAATATTCCGACTCAACCCACTGTCGGAAATTCAGACAAGTGCGTCAATCCAATCGATGATTGTTCTTGATCGCGGTACTGTAGTTGGTAAAGCGTGTAATACAACCCACGCTGTGCAAGTAGTTCTTGGTGGTTTCCAATTTCTCGAAGTTCTCCTTTATGAAACACCAATATTTTGTCCATGTCCTGAACCGTTGACAACCGGTGAGCAATAGCAATCGTTGTTCGATCTTTCATTAATGTACGGAGCGCATCCTGAATGAGGTGTTCCGTATCTGTATCGACACTCGATGTTGCTTCATCAAGAAGCAACACATCAGGCGCAAAAGCCAGAGCTCGAGCAAAAGAAAGTAATTGTCTCTGTCCGGCAGATAATGTCGTCCCCCGCTCGGCTACCTCTCCATCAAAACCATGTGGAATACCTTCTATAAAACGATCCGCTCGCACGCTGGCCGCCGCTGCACGAACTCGGTCGTCTCCAATGTCTTTGTGCCCAAGCCTGATGTTTTCTCGGATCGTGCCAGAAAAAAGATAGACATCCTGCAACACCAACCCAAACTGCCGCCTCAGATCATCCAATCTCATCTCACGAATATCGATCCCGTCAATCGTAATGCGCCCTTGGTTGACATCATAAAAGCGCATGAGCAAGTTAATCAGTGTCGTCTTGCCAGCACCACTGGCACCAACAACGCCAACTCGCTCGCCAGGTGTCACATCAAACGACACATCCCTCAAAACAAAATCATTATTTCGATAGGCAAACCACACGTGCTCAAACCGAATGCGCCCTCCACCTTGCATGGCCAGCGATTTAGCCTCGCGGGGTGACTCGACGAATGGTGGAGTATCGAGTAAATCAAAGATTCGTTCAGACGAGGCCATGGCCGACTGCATGACGTTAAATTTTTCAGAAAGATCACTGATCGGCTTGAAGAATCGCTGCGAGTACTGCAAGAACGCCACAAGCGCACCAAGTTCAACTGTCCCTTGGACGACACGACCGCCTCCGTACCAGATCAGCAATGCAGTTGCCACTGATCCCAGCAGCTCAACTGCTGGATAAAACGTCGCATAATAAAAAATTGATGAGACATGTGCATCACGGTGTCGGCTATTTATGTGGTCGAATTGATCGTAATTTCTCCGCTCTCGCCCAAACACCTGAACCGTCGCCATTCCAGTAATGTTTTCTTGCAAGAAAGCATTAATCTTCGCAATCCAACCACGTACCTGACGATAAGAATCGCGTGCATTACGACGGAACCAATGAGTAATCCAGGCGATGAATGGCAATACTGAAAAAGCAACAAGGGCTAATCGCCAGTCCATGACAACAAGCACGACCATAATTCCTGACAGTGTGAAAACATCGCGAAATACTGATATAACACCTGACGCAAAAAGGTCGTTCAAGGTGTCAACATCTGTTGTCACTCGTGTCATTAAACGTCCGACTGGATTTCGATCATAAAAACGAACGTCGAGGCGCTGCAGATGGCGATAGATCTCCATTCGAAGATCGAACATGATGCGCTGCCCCATCATCTGCATCGTGTACGTCTGGAGGTACTCCAGAACGAACGAGCCTACAAGCACAACAAGAAACGCAAATGCAATACGATCGAGCCCTTCGAGATTCCCGGTCGTAATATGATCGTCAATAGCCAGCTTCGTTAAATACGGTTGCGCCAGCTGCAGTACTGAATAACCAATAATGCTCGCCAGGGCTATCGCAACCGCGCGGCGGTGCGGTCGCAAATAGCCGAGTAGTCTCCGCATCAAGCGGGCGTCATAAGCCTTCCCGAGCACTTCTTCGTGTTGTTCACTCACGATGATTCCAAGGCCTGTTGAAGTAGCTGTTTACGATGAAGGCTGCTGTAGAGGCCGTCAATAGCAACCAACTGGTCATGCGTGCCACGCTCCACAACACACCCATCATCCAGAACAAGAATGAGGTCTGCAGCACGAATCGTCGAGATCCGATGCGCCACAACAATTGACGTACGATCACGCATCACGCCGCGCAACCCAGAAAGAATGTCCTCTTCTGTTTGTGTATCAACCGCCGACAACGCATCGTCAAGAATCAGAATTCGAGGATCGGCAAGTAATGCCCGCGCAATTGCCGTGCGTTGTTTCTGTCCGCCCGAAAGAGTGATTCCTCGCTCACCGACCGCAGTGTCAAAACCTTTTGGAAATTGTTCAATGTCGGACTCTAATCGTGAAAGACGGACTACAGCTTCCACTGACTCATCCCTGACGGCTGAAAGCGCCCCAAATGAGATGTTTTCACGCATGGTGTCAGAAAACAGAAAGGGTTCTTGCGATACATAGCCGATCGCACGCCTTAGTTGGTTTAACGGCATATCTCGAACATCCATTCCATCCACAAAAACCGTACCCGGCGGCGGGTCAAAAAGTCTCGGAATGAGTTCAACAAGCGTCGACTTACCTGAGCCAGTAGGCCCCACTAGCGCTAACATCTGTCCCGGACGCACCGTCGCAGACACATTCGACAGTACGTCCCGTCCGTTATAAGCAAACGTCAGATTACGGAACTCAACCGAGCCACGCACATCGCCGGCGCCTGTGTTACTGCGGGATTGCACAGCCGCTGAATCTCGAATGCTCGGCTGCACGTCGAACACATTCAACATCCGCTGCCACGCCGCCATCCCGCGTTGCAACATGTTCGTAACCCAACCGAACGCAATCATTGGCCAACTCAACATCACAACGTAGGCGTTAAAAGCAACGAACTCACCAATCGTCAGCTGTCCGGCAATGACGTATTGGCTACCCATCCACAACACGACCAGCCCCGACAAACCAAGAAAAAGAGCTAGGCTCGGATGAAACGCTCCTTGTAGTTGTACCAAGGCTCGACTCCGTGCCACGTATTCTTCGTTCGCAACGCGAAATCGTTCGATTTCAATGTGTTCACGTCGGTATGCTCGAACAACCCGCACTCCTGCAAGAGCCTCTTGGACGATGGCACTAAGATCAGCGAGCTGTTCCTGGATTTTTTCTGAACGCTGATAAATAGCACTGCCGAACCATTTCACAACGACCGATACGATGGGCAAAGGAATAAGGGCATACAGGGTCAAACTGGGTGAAATAGACAACATTAAACCGAGCGCCACCACAAACGTGATCGTTGTCGTCGCGGAATACATGATCGCTGGTCCGACCATCATGCGAACCGCCGCCAAATCGTTTGTGGCGCGAGACATGAGATCACCGGTTCGATTGGCTTGGAAATAAACGAGCGGCAATCGTTGAAGATGCGAAAAGAACTCATTCCGAAGATCGCGTTCTATTTCACGAGATGCACCGATGATGATCCGTCGCATAAAAAACCGACAGAACCCGCCGGCAATTGCAATGCCAACAAGGCTGCCAGCATAGAAACCAAGCGCCGGACCATTGGGACCGACGTCTATACCAGTGAGACCCATGTGGGCAGTCAAATGATCGATCGCAAGCTTCAAAACCCATGGTGCGATGAGATTAATCGCAGTCGTCAGTACCAAAAACACAGCGCCGACCGCAAAGCGGTAGCGATAGCGAAACAGGTAGGGATAGATCTTCGATGCGGCTTCAGACATTAACCTCTCAGAATAACAGTTGTGCAAGGTGTCTTACGAACTCGATGGCAACAATGATGAGACGTTGCAGCACTTCTCGTTGGCGAACTCACTGTTCCATGTACGTGTTCATCTTTTTCTTTTGCATGTCTTCCATGACCGCTATACAGACACATGCACAAGAACCCGAATACATTTGGTCAATCGACCATTCGCTCTGGCATGGTCCGAGCGTTGGAGAGGACTACACGATTGAACTGACCGGCGGTCTCTGGGAGCCCACGCCTGCCGTGGTTGTCTCAAGCGAACAATTTGGCATTCTCGGAACCACCATCGATTTCCGACAAGACCTTGGCTTATCAAGACGCCAACAGCCAGACTTTCGTCTCACGTTCAAAACTGGTCGCAAACACAAGCTTCGTATCTCGATCACTCCCATTGCGTATTCACAACAGGTTCAGCTTGAACAACCGTTAGTGTTTCAGGGTATCGCCTATGATGTCAGCCAAACCGTTAGTTCGGTACTGCAGTGGAATGCATGGCGGTTCGGCTACGAATATGATGTGATTTCTCGTGACCGCGGTTACTTTGGATTGTTGTTCGAAGCTAAATATCCGCAGCTTGAAGCAAGTCTCACAAGTCCAGACGCTCACGAATATGTTCGGGCAAAGGCCCCGATTCCCGCAGCTGGCGCGATCCTCAGACTCTACCCGACTCGCTTCACACCAATTACTGCCGAATTCACTGGTTTTAAACTCCCCGCCAGTTACTCGGATAACTATCGTGCTCAATACGTCGAGTTCGACGTGTTCACAACCATTAACCTTTCACGAATGATCGGTGTCAATCTTGGCTATCGATCAATGGACCTGAACTACCTGATGAATAGCGATACCGGAGACCTCAAACTTGACGGAATCTATCTATCAGGAACCTTTCGTTTCTGATTTCATCTTTTAACCTCACTTAACAGGCGTCGGCGTCACAGCAGACCGAAACGTCGTATTTTTCAACTGAGCTAACCGTCGATCGGCTTCAGATAATGTTTCGTCACGCTTGCAGAAACAAAACCGTACCTTCGTATTACCAAGCTTCGGGTCGTGATAAAAACTACTCCCTGGCACCGCGGCAACACCAACATCCGTCACCAGTTGACGTGCAAACGCAATATCATCGTCGGCACCAAAATGAGCAATGTCAGTCATGATGTAATACGCACCGTCGGGCTTGTAACAAACGAACCCATGCCGCTGCAAAATCTCTAACAACGTATCCCGCCGCCGCTGATAGGTCGCTGCCAAATCCGTGTAATACGACAAAGGGGATAAAAGCGCTGCCGCACCTGCCTCCTGTAGTGGAGCCGCTGCTCCGACTGTCAAAAAATCATGCACCTTCCGGATAGCGCCGGCCAGCGTGGCTGGTGCAATCGCCCAGCCAACACGCCAACCAGTCACACTATAGGTTTTTGACAAACTGTTAATCGTAATTGTGTAATCGAGCATCCCGTCGATCGCAGCCATCGGGACATGCTCTGCCCCGTCATAAATGATGTGTTCATAGATTTCATCGGTTACCGCCAGTACTCCCCACTGCTGGCATAGCTGTGCGATCACTGCCAATTCATCACGAGAAAACACTTTCCCGGTCGGGTTGTTTGGGGAATTAATGATGATGGCTTTAGTTCGATTCGAAAAAGCGGCAGCCAATTCTTCTTCATCGAACGTCCATTCCGGCTCGCGTAGCGTCACATAACGCGGAACCGCGCCAGAAAGAATCGCGTCAGGACCATAATTTTCATAAAACGGCTCAAACACAATCACCTCGTCACCTGGATCAACGATTGCCAACATCGTCGACATCATGGCTTCCGTAGCACCACAACACACCGTGACTTGTGTATCAGGATCAACTGTCACGCCATAGTGCTCAGAAAAATTGCGGCTAATCGCTCTCCGCATGCTCGGTGCACCCCATGTGACAGCGTACTGATTGATGTCATTTTGAATCGCGGCGCACGCCGCCTCTTTCACCGCATCAGGCGCCGGGAAATCAGGAAACCCCTGAGAAAGATTTACGCCGTCGTGCTCATGACACAGCCGCGTCATCTCACGAATGACTGACTCTGTGAAATGCTGCGTTTTTCGCGATCCTTTCCAATTGGTCATACGGTGATTATAGAAAGTCATTCCGTGTCACACGCTCGTGGTGTAGTCTTTTGCCTATCATGAACATGGTTCGCATAGCCGTCTGGATGGGCCTGACGATTGTGCTCGCAGCTGTCGCCACAACGAGGTTTCAGACCTCGCCGGTTCCCGAGCCAGACGTTTTCATCGAACCGGTTCAGGCACAAACGTCGTCATCCCCTAAAAACCTGGTTCCTCTCGACAACTTCTCGCCTCAATTTCTGGGCATGTTTCGAAAAGCCATGACGATTGAAGATGAGATCCGGACATACAGTGATAAATATGGGGTCGACTTCGATCTTGCGAGAGCCATGGCCATTCAGGAATCAGGTGGCAACCCCCACCTGACCTCAATCGCAGGAGCCGGTGGATATTTCCAGGTCATGCCGGCGACATTCCGTGGCCTGAATGTCGAGACCAACATCGAAGCCGGCGTTAAATATATTGGCCAAATGGTCAGACAATTTAAACGGGAAGACTATGCCGTCGCAGCGTACAACGGTGGTCCTGGCCGTGCGCGTGGTGGACGCCCTCCACTGGAAACATTGCAGTATGTCCTGTCTGTGGGTGCATACCGAAACGTCTTGAAGTTATACAAAACTTCAGTCCGACATCATGCTGAGCGCATCAAACTCGAACCCATCCGTGAAGGCGATTCGTGGTGGGCCATCGCTCAACGCACCGGCGTATCGGTCGTCCAACTGCGATTGCATAATCCGTTTCTTGCAACGCGGGCTTTACGGGTAGGCCAATATATAGCCTATCCACCTGAACCACGGGACGATCTACTAGAACCGTCGACGGACGGCTACGTCGGCTACCGTGCCCGTCTCGGAGACAACTATTTACACCTTGCGTTCACACTCGGCCTCGACCGCGACGTACTTCGAGCCGACAATGATCTCTGGCACCTTCAAACGCTACCTGCCGGCCAACAACTGAAACTATCGCTCGCGTGGACAGGCAAATACGATGACTACACCGTGCGCGCTGGAGATACGCTGGGCTCAATAGCAGAGGCAATGGATTCGACGCCTTGGCGAATCATCAGAGACAACAGTCTTTTCTGGAATGAGCCACTGAGGCCAGGAATCGTACTTCGCATCAGGCCTGAAGAACCAAAGCCGACCTTCGTCACCTACCGAGTCGTTAGCGGCGACAGCCTTGGAGCCATTGCAACTCGGTACGGTACGAGCGTGAGAGCTATACAAAATGCGAACAGCATGGGCCAACGCACTGTGATCCAAATTGGGCAGCGCTTACGGATTCCGTCAAGAAACGGCCTGTAACACTTTACAAAGCTCTCGCACTGACCGAAACACCAATAAAAGTTTTCACGAACCGCATGGCTTCTGTTTAATTGCGATCTGTTGAATCACTGGGTCTAGACAGGGCCCGATCGATGGTCAATCCTTCGAGCCGACGACCTGCATATCGTGCAAGCAGTTCCACAGCTTCGGGCCACGATGACACTGATAGAGGCGATGCGAACGAGACATCGTCCGCATAGACCAACACCATCACATCATCACCAATGACAACAGGTGCCACAAATCCATGCTGATCTTCAGTTAGTTCGGCGAAACTGAGTCCTCCACTATTCGTGGCTTGTCTGCCTGTCGAAGACAACAGGCACGTCTGCTTCTGAAGAATGATCTTGTTCATAAAAGACAGGTCCGCATCAGTTAAGGGTAGCCCCGTCACATCACCAATATCTGGACCAAAACCAACGAATCGCCATGGCCGAATTTTGCCATTCTCTTCAACGACAAGAACGACTGCGCGACCACTGAGAGCCCCGATGATTTCGCCGAGTGAATCTAAAACCGCCGTCAATGTCGTGTCTGCATCCAGTCGTCGTACTCCAGCGAGCACAGCCGACAATACCGCCTGTTCACCGTGCGTCGATTTCACCACGTCCGTGAGTTCAGATTCAATCGATCCGCGCAACCGGTTGAGGAGACCATCGACCGCCTCTCGCACTTCCTTCTCTAACGACATGACTGGTCCGGCATTATAATTGGAGCACACTCTGTGTTGACCAATTGGGGGCGACACGGCTTCGACGGGGGTCATGGAATCTTAGGATGCATGCCGAGCACTATCGACTCGTTAATCCGATGGAAAACCTGTAAGTGCGGATACGCAACTTGCTCTCGCTGCTTAATTAAGTAGCGCGCTTACCTTGGCAGTGCCCGCGGGCCGAGGATAAGTGTCATATAGTGGGCTGGTTCTTACATGCTGCATCGACGCGTAAGAATGAGATTTATCGGCGCTTAGTACCCAGTGGTTTCGGCCGCTCTTCGACACCGGGTGCGAAACTTTAAAGAGCGGACACGCATGTAGAGTCCTTTGAAACTGGATCTTCGGACGCGGGTTCGACTCCCGCCGCCTCCACCATTTCCCCCCTGTAAATACAGGGTCAATTCACCCACTCCTGCTTCGTTTCCCCTATCTCTCC
>CAZWKO010000078.1:0-9586 GCA_964634925.1 uncultured Vicinamibacteraceae bacterium | reverse complement strand
CTACCTCCCAGACTCACCATACGATGTAATGAAACGCCTTGGCAGACAAGTCAAAATTCTTGCCAATCAAGAACTACTTGACGAAGAATTTCCTGATCATGACAAACTGCATCAACTATTCTTATTCAAGCAGTCACGTCAACAAGAAGCCTTCGATCTGAATCGCTATTACAACCCTGACGATTCAGATGAACTACTAACACTTCGAAACGTACCATTCTTTAATTCCGTTGCAATTGGGCTGTACCCATTACTTCGATATATGGGATTCAAAGAAATATTCTTTTTTGGAATGGATATGTCAATGTTGGGGTCATTTGAATTCGCGGCCCCATATAGCTTCAAGTCAATGTGGCATTTTAGAGCTTATTTTTGGAGGACCAACCATGTCTTTAATGCCAATTACATCCCCAATCGCCCGTATTATTTAAGACCGCAATATGAATTTGATGAACACAAACAACTTCTGGACTACCCGGCTCTTACATTTACCAGAGTACACGATCCGTTTCATTGGTCTGCGCCAACTATTGATGGCCTTTCATCGATTTCATTTAACGAGTTTCTTACGCAATAGATTTATCTTACTGCCACTTCATTACACCACTTCACAGGCCTACTTATGAGACGACAACTTGTCTCCAGACACTTGTAACGGTTTCCCTCCTGGCCACGGTAATCCTAAAAGCACCCACATGAAAAGCGCCACGACTCGCGGGTGACAATAACCCGCCGAAAGCGCTTTGTAGAAATACTTACGTGCCGTTCGTAAATCGTTAAGTCCTCGAAGCATCAGATCTGCCCACAGTGCATAGAGATAACCGCGTAGCTGGTACGAACCCGAGAACTTATTCATGTCTCCGCTATGTTGTACAAGTAGGCCATACGAATCTCGTCCATACTTTTTTCGTTCAGCAGCAAATGCCATCGCAATACCACTACAATAAAGTTGCTGCCGTCGTTTAGTGCCGTGCAACGACTCGCTACTAGCCCGCCATTGATAAAGCAACTCCGTCAGATTATCGATCTCGACGTGCTCGATTAGTCGCAGCCATAAATCAAAATCTTGGGACACTGGAAATGCCTCTCGGTAGCCCCCCACATTAGCCAAACAATCTCTGCGAACCATCATTGAGCCGTGAACTGGTGTAATGCGACATGACAACAGGCCACGCCGAACAGCAGACACGCCATGCGCCGTCGGAAACCGACCAGTCACATGACCGTCGGCGTTGATGACGGTCGCCGCCGTTCCTAATGCCCCTAAATCCGTATCCATCTCTAATCTTTCCACTTGTAACGCTAGGCGAGTCGGCATCGAAATATCATCAGCATCCTGACGGGCGACATACTGCCCTTTCGCTAATGCGATTGCCCTATTTAGTGACACCGCTAACCCACTCGGCGACTGAGGATGCACCAGAATCCGCGGATCTTTCTCCGCTGCTGCGCGCAAAATAGCACCCGTCCGATCCGAAGATCCATCATCAATAATAATGAACTCAAATCGTGTAAATGTCTGTGTGGAAACACTTTGAAGCGATGCTACAAGCGTGCTCTCAGCATCACGCACTGCCATAATCACACTAACCAAGGGAGTCATTAGAAAACTCAGAACCAATACTTAGGACAAATCAGAAAATACAGAGAACTCCTGCTCAACAACGCGGTCTAAAGAACGATGTGCTCGCACATATCTGAGTCCATTTTCTCTTAATTGATTCCGAAGAATTGAATTGGATAAGACTTCTTCCAGTGCATTATGCAATTCAGTAGCAGACGTACCACACAAAAAGGCTGTCTCGCCGTGGACCAATACGCCATCTACACCTGGCACCTGTGTCGCAATAACAGGTACGCCACACGCCATCGCCTCAAATAACACTTTCGGATTGCCTTCATAGTGCGACGCAAGAACAAACACCTGAGATCGATTCAGTACTAGTGGCAATTCTTCATTTGGGACGGTTCCAAGAAAGGTCACATCTAAATCGTCAACATCTACAAGTTGCTCAAGCACTGGACGAAGGGACCCTTCTCCGACAATAGTCGCATGAACACCACGAAGACCACGTAATGACTGAATAAAAGATATCGCATTCTTTTGATCTTCGAGTCTTCCAACAAATGTAACGTGTCCTGGTTCGCTCAACACATCAGTCAAGGGTCGAAATCGAGTTGTATCGACATAATTAGGAATGACAACAATACGATCTGGTTCGATTCCATAAACATTCATAACAACGATCTTGTCAGCCTCACCCGCAACGATGATCACGTCAGCCGCTCGAAAACTAACTTTTTCCAGCCAACGGGATAACACACGCCGCCAACGACTTTCTGTCAGCCTTTCCATAAAATCAGCCCACAAAAATCCACAACGAACGACGAGAGGCTTACCAAACAATCTTTTTGCGATCACACCACACCACGCCCCGTTAATTTGGTTCGTCTTAAATACTGTCGCTTTACGAAGCGCTGTACTGTGCAATAGTGGAGCGAAAAGGCTGTAGAGATTCGATGTGAATCTCCAGTGGTTAGTCAATACTTCAAGTTGCGGAACATCTTGAGTACATCGCCCGTCGTCTCGCTCACCGTACGTCAGGAATGAAATCTGACCAACACGCGGCAGCAACCCTCGATACAATCCCAATTCACGCTGCAACATGCCAGCCTGTTTCCACCGCTCGAGAGACATGCCTCGTGAAAAAAATACGGCTATGCGAATAGACTCGTCAATCTGCTGTCGTCGATTCATTTTCTGACTGTGACTCGATATGAGACCAACTGCATCGGACGTGTAGTCGCATTTGAAACGGAAGCAACCGCTGATAATAACGCGAGGTACGCCGAATCGCTTCGATATTGAAAACCTTTGATGGGCCAAGACCCTTAGCTAGGACCGTTGACTGGTTTCAAAAATTGCCTCTCGTACAAGGTCTGGTATGTTTGATTCGTTTGTAGTAATTCTTCATTAGTACCGGACGCCTCAATCCGACCATTCTTCACCACAATGATCCTGTCAGCGTGCATCACCGTAGAAAGCCGATGTGCAATTACTATGGCTGTAGTACTTGCGACGATTTGATCAAGCGCGACCTGTACGAGATGTTCTGATTCGCTGTCGAGCGAACTAGTAGCCTCATCGAGAATAAGAACTTTCGGTCGATGCGCAACAGCACGGGCAATTGATAGCCGTTGACGCTCCCCACCCGACAACCGGATACCTCTATCACCGATCACCGAATCGTATTTATCTGGTAACAACATAATAAAATCATGAGCATTCGCGATTTCAGCAGCCGCACAAATATCCTCGTCAGACAACCCCTCCCGGCCATAACGAATATTTTCACGAACCGTCCCATTAAACAGAATCGTTTCTTGTGGCACTACACCGAAGCACCGCCGGTATTCCGCCATCCGTAATTGCTTCACATTCACACCATCAATTTCAATCTCTCCATGCGCCGGGTCATAAAGCCGGAGTATTAAGTCGGTCAGTGTGGACTTTCCTCCGCCACTCGGACCAACCAAAGCGATAAATTCACCTTTCTCAATTTCGAGATTAATATTGTGCAGCGTTAGCCGTTCACCGTAAGAAAACGACACATTTTCGAAGCGGATCTTTTGTAAAAAATCACTCTTTTGTATGTGCCCATCGTGAACTCGAGGACGAATAGAGAACAATTCATTAATCCGTGCGAAAGACGCACTCATTGCCTCGATATAGAGCGAAACCGTAGCCAATGCATTAATTGGCCTAATAAGTAATCGACCAACAAATGTAAACAACAACAACCCTTGAAACGACAATTGCCCCGCTTCCATTTGCTGAATCGCGATTAAAAACACTCCCAGCACAGCTACTCCATCCAAAAACGACCGAGACGGCACCTCAAGTTTTGCAACTCGGGCCATGCTTAGATTTGATACAACTGACCGGTCAATCGTGGTTTCTAGTCTTGACAACTCAAAGTCTTCGGCACCGAATGATTTCGAAACTCGGATTCCAGTAAATGCTTCTTGTAACGCGGTTGACAGGCCCGCCGCCGTATCGGTCTCCCGCCGCACAAGTCTTCGCGTCGGTCTCCGCAACAATTCAGTAAACCCAAACTGCAACAAAAGAAAGGCTATCGCCCCAATCGTCAGCCAAATACTCGTACTAAACAAGTAGGCTGCGTACATCACGATCTGTACGGATTGATGTATCAAACTCCTAATAAGAGGACCTAAAGCAAAAGCTGTATCTGCGGAGTCTCGTGTGACTCTTGAGATTAATCCTCCTGATTTTTGTTCTGAAAAAAATGCAATGTCCTGAGCAAGTAGATGCTTTAGAAGATCAAGTTGAATCATCTTCGTGTATCGCACTCGCAACCAAGCCGCACCGTAATCCGCTCCATAGTTTGTTACTGAAACGATGAGCGACTGTGTCAAAAACAAAACGCCGAAAATAATCAGAAGTTGCGTCGTATCAACCGCGCCATAGTCACGCATCCACTCCGTCACCCGAGCACCAAGAACGTTAAGATCGAGCAGCGACGCGTCTGGGGGAACTGTCTCGAAGCCACCACCTGATAGATTCGCCAGTAAGGCTGCCAAAATCATGGGCTGAATAACGGTCAGAAGATTTGCTGCAAGTGTCAAAATAGCTACGAGCAATAACACCCAGAGATGTCGGCTTGCATAGCGTTTCACCAACAGTTGAAAGACACTTACTGCTGACTGAGTCACCGCGTAGGCCTCCATGCCAACCAGAGACACACGTCAAAACAGTGGCGCTGCTTAAAAACCAAAATCATCATCTCTTGCAAGCGTAGCCAGACGCAAAACTGTCACGCATCTGATGGCCGGCATCAAAAGTAATTATTACGTTACTTACCGTAACGTTCTTTCCAAATATTTTCTGCCAGGACAAACTCATTTTCTTCATCAATATCGATAAGTTCATCGCTAACCGACAATTCAACCGTCCTGACCTTATCCCAATGCCAATATTTCCCGTGCTCCAGAAAAAATCTTCGATTGAAAAAATAGAAGGCATGGGCCATTTCATAAAGTGGTTCTACGGTCTTTGTGTTCAGGGTTTTGGCCGTTGCATCAAAATTCACAGCACTACCATCTGCGCGCAGAAAATGTGTCGCGCGTCTTACAACGGGAAACGC
The DNA here is from genome assembly GCA_964634925.1 of uncultured Vicinamibacteraceae bacterium. Lineage (GTDB taxonomy): Bacteria > Acidobacteriota > Vicinamibacteria > Vicinamibacterales > UBA8438 > DTWD01. Next base: position 4,421 of record CAZWKO010000078.1, on the reverse strand, counting down.
TGGCTGGCATTGATGCGAAAGACAATCTTTGAGAAAAGACTCAATCGTCTTTACCGAGAGAAATGGAAGACAGGGATTAATCCACAGGAGGTGCTCATACTGAACATTTTCAAGGAACGACAAAATATCAACGATGGGTTCATCAATTGAAATAGAATTGAGATCACGTTGAATGAATTGAACACCAGCCTTGTCGCACTCCGCTGAAAATTCCTCCTCGTAACCGGCAAAAAATGAATCAGTGCCGAACTCAGCAAGCTTAGATAGCATGATGCTGGTCAATGTTGTCTCACTGAAAGGGCGAAGCATTTTGTTGGGGCATCGCGCACCCTGCTTTCTCCCAAACGAATAGATCCCAACGTTAGCCATATTCGGACTCCACTGTGATATTGATAATTAGACACATTTCTACGGTCGTACATTGTCGGCAGCGACAAGACCGAGAACAAGAACTTTGTCGAACGCCTCAGACTATGTTCACTTGTCGTTGATGAAGCAATAGATAGGTTGAACTTTTGGCGAAGAATCCAGCGGTCGCCAGTTGCCTATGTGGGATAGCTATATGTCGTACCAGACCATTCCATCGGGCCTACATGCAAATCTACTGGGTCAGGTGCTTCCATAGTTGCCTGCTCAAGACGCCGCTTCCACATTCTGAGTTCCTCAGATGGAATCTCAGTAAAGTTCATGAGCTGATTAACACTGTTTTCCCCGAGTGATTCAATGTGCTGAATTGGGTCGGGAATAAATCCTTCTTGTACAGCATAGTCCCACAACCACGTTCCGGGATAAGGCGTCGCAAAAAACACCGCATCTGGTCGAAACATTGAATCAATGCACTGCATATTTAAGATCGTTTCGGTAATCGTCTCTCTCGTTTCACCTGGATACCCGATAATGAATGACGTATCTACATCTTCAATAATCTCTCGACCCAGTCGAAGCTTTTCAACTAATGAGTCCACACCACACTGCAAGTGTTGATATTTATCCATCGCTTTAAGCAGCGCAGTACTGAGAGACTCAATACCTCCTCCGACGTGTAGGCAACCACCAGCCGCCATACTTTCAAAAGATTCCCGATCATGAATATCGAACCGTGTGGCTCCACCCCACTGCACGACTTTCTGGAGGCCTCGGCGTATTACTTCCTCCGAAAACAAAAGAGCTTTTCTCTTACTAAAAAAACACAACTCGTCTGTGAAATGAATGTAAGCAACGCCATAGCGCTCAACGAGCCGTTCCATGTCATCACATATTTTCTCTGCTGATCGCGACCTTGCTGCATCTCCAAGATAGCGTGGCTGACAAAAACGACAGCGGAACGGGCATCCGCGAGTCGTAATGAGTGTCAAATTGCTTATGTCCGGCGCTACCCCATCAATCCATTTGACTTTGGTATTAGTACCACCGACCGGATTTCCCCGATAGATCGAAACCGTGTCCAAATTGTCAAAATCAGGAAACGGTAACTCATCCAGATTAGATATCGCCGGAGACTGGTACACTGGCTTCACGATCTCAATATCGCTTGAACATAAGCCTGTACGCGTAGTCGCATCTATCGGCTGCGCCGTCAGTGTTACACTTTTGTTCGACGTAATATTTCCCTGCTCAACATCCCGTACCACATCAAGAACGGCATGCTCTCCTTCACCAACAACCATGACATCAACGCTGGTCATGCGTTGAGCGAACAACTTCGGTGAATTCGACACGACCGGCCCACCAGCCATGATCGGCGTATCTGGGTGGTATTCCTTAATGACGTCAGTACACCAACGGATATAGTTCCATTGGGTGATCAAACCACCGATGCCGTACAGGTCGTAATTGTGGTCCGAAATCCATGTACGAACTTGTTCTTGCGTGAGTCTTGGGCCATTGATATCAAAAATATCTACACTGTGACCGCTCGCTCGAAGCACCGTCGAAACCATCAACAGTCCCATCGGAACCTGATTCGGTTTCGCCCATTCACGAATTGGCGGATTGACCAGACAAATCCTCAGCGACATTGACCTCGAACCATTTTCGATAACGTCCTTTAATTCTGTTCCTAGTGTGCTCCGCCGAGGTCGTCACGTAACCCCCAGCAGCATTAGCCATAAGTGTACAGTGGTACGGTCCCCACAGAACCTCTGATTATTGAGTCGAACTTATCAATAGCCACAAATCCATACGGATTTAGTTAAATTTAGCACCTAACAACGTCGTTGCGCAGCACACTCGCCCACCTATCTAATGAGATGAGCCGCTCGATCAGTCACGGACTCCCCGTGCTTTACATAGTTGTACAACGGTACTGGGAGATGGAAAATTTTTTCGGCTTCTATCCGCCCAAACAAATCTTGATCCTCAAAAACCTTTTTGGCTCGGTTATACGAGCCGATACGCTCAAGATACGACGTTCGTAACATCAGGCCACACGCGAGTCCCTTTTCCTTAAACGATTCCACTGACAGTACGCGCTCATCATTATCGGTCACGAAATAGTCACACGACACACCAACATAGCTAGGACAAAATCTCAAAAACGTATACAGCATGTAAAGAAACGGTGGCTGAACGTAGTCATCCGCATCAACCCGAACAAAGTATTTCCCGCGGGAATGATTGACACCAACTCTTGATGCTCCACCGATACCAAGGTTCTCTTCGTTGACAATGACCTTGATTCCTTCGTCCGCTGAAAATTCACCGATCGCATCGAGTGAATCATCGGTACTGTGGTCATCAACCACAATGACTTCATACCGCGAGCGATCCAATTCCTGATTTATTAACGATCTCAAGCAACGCCTGAGATATTTTCCATAATTAAAATTCGTGACTACCACAGACACATCCGGCGCCTTCATCACAACACCTTTTCCATACGAGACGTTAAACGGCACAGTTCAGCCAACTCATCTGGGGTTGCGCTACAGACGTGGTCAGGACCAGGCAACCCTTTGTTAAGCGTAAAATGCTTCTCGATAATACGAGCGCCTCTTCCCGCTGCTACCAACGCAGCTTCAATCCCAATCGTATGGTCACTAAAACCGTCATAGCGTGAATCTCTAAAATCAATCGGCAACTTTAGATCTCGGTATTCGCACGGATACTTGGGTACACAGTAAAGATATTGTGCATTGTTCGCCTTAAACGGAATTTCATCCTCAGACCAAAAACCCAGAGAAATTAACGTTTGTTGCCCCGTTGCCAAAATCCGTTCACAAAGCTCACGATTTTCTACGGTTCGACTTGCAATTTTGTGACGGTTGACACCGAGCTCAACAGTCCATGCGAACCGGTCTAGGTCAAAGACGGAAGCAGCAAACTCTATACCTTCTTCATCACACCATGCTTTGAGCCGACAGGCTTCATCAAATCCAAATTGCACGGCCAAGGCCTGTTTAAGGGCTTCGGCATCAGGGTGCGATCCTTCGGGTCCAAAGATTTTGAAAGGATCATAAAATTGGAATTTCGCAACATCTGCACCGGCCAGACGGGCCTGGCGGATTAATTCATGCGCAATATCAAGACTGCCGTTATGGTTAATCCCTATTTCTGCAATGATCAACATCGTATCTCTCAATAACAACTTTCAAAGATATTCCAATAAATTATTCTTGAGTATGTCTAGCAAATATTGCTCATAAACAATCGGCGATCTAAATTGGTTGCCTTCTCTCTTTTATGACCATAGCTCACTGGACACAAAAACGTCACTAAAGCATTCGGGCAATCTCATGTGCCACCTTAGCTGCACCTTGCCCATCAATAAATTTTTGACCATTACGACTTAGCCTTTGTCGCGTGCTGTATTGGTGTGTCGTATCCATCACCTCAACCAATTCCCCTGGCACTTTACTGGCCCTCACCCGACCACCGTAGACTAGTGTTCCGGCTTCGACTAACGCCTGCAACCCAGACGTTTGATTGTCGGAGAAATCCAAGGCAATTGCCGGCGTGCCCGTGGCCGCCAATTCGTAAGCGGTCTGTCCTCCACCGCAAACAACAAGATCTACGGTTGTCATCAGATCAAATAGACAATCTGGTGCCGTAATCAATCTAACCTTGTGGCGACTTTTTTCAGCAACTTCTTCTAACAAACGTGTACTGTCAAAAAATGGTCCTACGACAACCGTTATCGCACAGGCATCCTCAACGTGATTATCAAGCCAAACCATCAGGCTCTCCGTCATCTTGTGCCAATCATCGCCTCCGACAGTTAACAGCACATGATCGACGGTCTCATTTATCGTCCGACCAGGGCAATTCCAAAATTCCGATCGTAAAAGAACGTAATCTGAGCCACAAAGATACTTTTCGGCCTGCATTTCTAACTGAATCGTACGCATATCCTCTGTTAACGATGTATTAATTAATAGATCGACCGACGAGTTTTGACGTATTTCATCTTCAATAAGAATGGT
>CAZWKO010000077.1:0-9656 GCA_964634925.1 uncultured Vicinamibacteraceae bacterium | reverse complement strand
GGGGTTCAGCAACGTGTCGCGGGGTGGAGCAGTCCGGTAGCTCGTTGGGCTCATATCCCAAAGGTCCCAGGTTCAAATCCTGGCCCCGCTACCATTTCCCTATAAACATTAACGAAAACCGCCAGGCGATCGACCAGCGATACGCGTCGGCGGGAGCACTAGTTGTTAATTCGGCAGCTCAACATCATTGCAGAGGTCTGGCAGGGATGGCACAGCGCCACGATTCTCCGCGATACGCGCATCATCGCGATCTTTTATTTTCTGGTCGTACAGGGTCTCCCAAGTTGCAGCCACGTCTGATGAGAAATATACGATAGGACATCGAACAGTCGCGCGACCACCAGCGTCCAGCATGTCATAGTGCACGTGGGCGTGTGGTCCCTGAGACATCAGATTACCGATGTGCTGGCCAACCGTGACCTGATCGCCAACGGCTACGAGAATGTTGTTCTGTTGCATCTGATCAGAAATAGAACCGTCGACCTCAAAGTGATACAAGGAATTAATTCCGGTACTTGTGTGATGAATACGAACGCGGTAGTTCGTTCCCGGACGACCTTGACCTGTGTTTAATTCCACTAACGTCACAATACCGGTTCCCGGGCTCAAAAAACGCCCACCTGTGATTGTGTTGATATCGATCCCGGTATGAGAAGGCTTGAACGGACTAATTAGCGTGACCCCCGTTGTATCGAACGGCAAGACGGTCATCGTCTGTGTTGCCGGCAGTTCTGATAGTGATATGCCGTTGACTGTCATGCCGGTATTGCCCGCCGATGCGTTGCCCGTTTGACCTGGTGTCGTCGTCTCCACTGATGTGGGCGTTGTCGGCGACGACGAATCGCTACCGCCACAACCCGCGATCGTCGCATGGACAAACAGCAGCGCAACGAGCCCAATTCCACACTTGTGTATATTCAGCACGGAGCAGGATACACAAAAGAAGACAGGCTCAAAGCCTTCTCCCATTAATAACATCCATTAGCTCAGCACGCGTTTGTTAGCCGAACTGCTCATTCTTGAGCCTAAAACTTGCTGCCAAATGCGGTTCCTGGTCGTCGTCCATCACTCGATGAGCAATGTACTCTCCAAGCACTGGGCCAAATTTAAAGCCCTCCGCGGACCCACCCCCGACGAGCCAGACATTATCCAGGTCTGGATAGGTATCGATAATAAAATTACGGTCCACGCTACTCTCGTAGTGACACGCCCGTGTCTCATTGATCACAGCATTCGCCAATTCGGGAAAATGTCGCCGGACTACGTCTCGAGGCCGTTCGTGATATACAGGCGCGACCCACCGATCTGAGGTGTCGGGATCAGCTGGCGGCCGACCACCCGTCCTCACCCGAAATCCACGATGATCGAGCGGTAACGCCGGCCATCCCGTGCAGCCTGGCACACCGTAGCTCGGCATATACGGGTAGACAAATTGTCGATCTCCCGGCGGCACGGAAAAATAAAAAACGTGGCCCATAGAAATACGTAGGCGCTTGGCCATTAATTCGGGAAACACCTTTGGAAACCACGGACCGCAGGCAAAGACGAAACTGCCAGCTGACAGACTATCCCCAGAATTCAACGTAATGCTTGCTAGTTGACGTCCTTGTCGGTCGCCCAGCGAGGCATGCGCGACTTCAATGCGACCTCCGTTCTCGACAAAAACACGGGCAACTGATTCGATTGCGCGTCGAGCACGCACAACGCCCGCGTCCGGCTCATAGAGTGCGATCCCGAGACCGTCATAGCGAATCCATGGCCAGCGAGTAGTCACTTCGGCAGCCGTTAAGACCTCGTATGGGACATTCAATGCATCCCAGTTCGAGATTGTTTCCGAAATATACGTATTTGTCTCATCCCGGAGAATAAGGTCACCTGTCTGAAAGAATAGTCGCGGGCGTAGTCGTTGCTGATTTTCTTCGTCCCATTGTTTCCAGCGTGAGATAGCCCTCCTTGCCCATGTAGTCCATTGCCGTCCGTGCGGGCGATCACCATATGACGTTCGAACACCTCGCGTTTCGCCACCGGACGTCTGTCGTGAATTCCCCGCGCCATACAAATCAACCACCGTGACAGTTGCACCCAATCGCTGCAGATAAAGAGCAGTCCAAATGCCAAACGCACCAGCGCCAATTACGACAATGTCAGCCGATTGTCTCGCCTGAAAGGCCGACAGTCCTCCGGTGCGACTTGCAGCGATCGTTAGACCGGAACCCACCGCACTAAGAAAATCTCGCCGATCGAACTCCTGCCTACGCGGCCCGATTTTTAGAGACATTAATCAATGATGGCCTGCCGGACTGCATTCTGAAAATCGGAACGAAGCGTACCGCCAGGCGTCTGTACCATCAATACCGCGGTCATATCCTCTTGCCAATCCACCCAAAATGCTGTCCCAAGAGCGCCAAGCCACCCAAAACTCCCAGTCGAACGATTATCCTGGGCAACCACCGAATCCAGTACAACGTCAACGGTTAAACCAAAACCTCGGCCTGGTCGTCCTCCCACACGCCCTGAGTTTTCGTATAAGTCGCCCACGTGATTCGACGCCATTAGTTCAACAGTTTTCCGACCGAGTATCCGGCGACCATTAAGTTCGCCCTTATTCACCAGCATCTGGGCAAACCTCGCATAGTCCCCCGCCGTCGACCACAGCCCTACTCCACCGGCTGTTAACGTGACGGTATCGACCCACGATGGTTTCTCTCGTTCCTCAAGCCCATCTCTGGTCCGAACATAGCGGGTCACAACACGAGACAGCTTGTTTGAAGGGACGATATATGCAGTGTCCTGCATACCGAGCGGCTCAAAGATTTTCTCGCGGAGATAATCATCAAATGGCACGCCGGACGCGACCTCAACAATTCGGGCCACTGTGTCAATACCTGCTAATCCGCTATAAGACCATTGAGTCCCTGGCTGAAAATCCAACGGGGCGGCCCCTAAATCAGCGGCGTATGTCTCGAGCGTATCGTCAGAATGTCTCGGTGCAATACGCGACGCCTCCCGCGACGCCACACCACCACTCGCCAAACCAGACGTATGGGTTAACAGGTCTCGAACCGTGACGTCGCGATGCACCGGCACTAGGTAGATTTCTGAGTCGTCACCTGAGTCATTCCTTGCAACAGCAACCTGTGTCCCCTCAAACTCGGGGATGAAGTTCTTAACCGGGTCAGTCAGCCTCACCTTTCCTTCTTCCAACAGCATCAAAAATGCAACACCGGCTACCGGTTTCGTCATTGAAGCAATCTGAAAAATCGTATCTGTTTCCATCTTGCGCATCGATTCGAGGTTCATTACCCCGTGTGCCTCAAAATGCGCCACCCTGCCCTTTCTTACTACCATGGTGACCGCTCCAGAGATCGCTTCGGCCTCAATTGCCCGAGCCACCGCATCGGAGATTCTGGCAAGTCGATCCGTGGACATCCCGACTTTTTCCGGAACGGCAGTCGATAAGTCCCCTGCATTCTTTGCAAGAGCATTCGGTACCTGAGCATCCAGCGCGAGCCTTGCCGGGGTTATCGGTACACTCACGAAGAAAACACCTAAACCCACTAAAGCTATGCACCACCGCGCGATCGCCGCCCAGGCGCTTAATCCAATTGTTCGGCTCGACAGTCTTGACATCATTGAACGTTCTCCCTGCCTCACAGCATTTTGTGTGATCTATTTGTAACCTGATTCCATCGCATCCTCAACCATAACCTCCCACACGTTGCGATTGTCGACAAGAGTTAATGGGCGATATGATCTCTGGCCAGCAAGTCGGTCCGACTACACTTAGTGACTACTGCACGGCAGTGAATGTTTCAAAGAAGATTCCCAACCATATAATTTACTCGGAGGTTTTACGTGAATCGCTTGGCCCGAACCCCAGTATTTCTGTTAACGGTGTTTCTCAGCGCCATGGGCGCATTAACAATACAAACAATATTGCATGCACAGGAGACATCGCCGCACGCAGTCCGCACCACCAAATTCACGATTTCTGACGTCGACGAAAGTAAAGTCTTCTACGAAGAACTGATCGGATTGACTGAAGTTGGGCGTTTTGAGGACGTGGGCCGAATCGTTGAGCCATTTATGGGATTTGGCGATGGTGGCGCCCGCATCGGATTGCTGCGGTATGACGAGCAGGAATCACTTCCAAAAAGCACGGTACCGGTCTCCGTGTTGAGCCTTCCTGACCTCGATCCGGCCCTACAACGGTTTAAGAACGCAACGTATCCAATCCAGGAATATTCGGGTGAAATCACGGGCGGGATCCGAATTGCCATCACTCACGACCCGGCAGGTAACGGCATCGAACTCGTGGAAGTTCCTGGAGCGCCGAGCGTTATCGGAGCCCGTCTTGTCGTCGACAATCTTGAGGAATCTGAAGCATTTTTTGAGCACGTCTTCAACGTACAGCCGGGACGACGTATTCGAACGGCGACGTTTGACGAAAGCTTTATCGAGTTTGGTGACGGACCCTTCCTGGCGCTGTATGAAGTGCTAAACGAAGAACCGCTCGCGAAAAGCTGGTACCCCGTTGTCGAAATCTATTCATCAGATTATGACGGCGTACTTGAACGTATCAAGAAGCTAGGCCTCGGCGTTCGTGAGCGCGGCGATCGCGTGCTATTCGCAAAGGATCCCTCGGGCAATGTCGTGGAGGTCGTTCGGCAATCTAACCGCTAATTGAAGAACGGGTACAACATCTTAATCACTACACGCGAGAATTCGATCGGCAAGGCACGTTTTTCTGTCGCATAAACGCCCTTGGCCGGAGGCCCCTGTGACCAAACTCAAAGATAGACCACAGACAAGCATTCAGACCCTGTTCGCCAGCCTCGCTATTCTGACCGCGTCGCTCACCGCGTACGCACAGCAGTCTGAGCCCCATATCGTTCGAACAACGAAATTCACAATCGAGGACGTCGACAACAGCACAGCGTTTTATGAGGATCTCATTGGCATGACCGAGATCGATCGATTTGAATCAGAAGGCAGTTTGATCGAGCCATTTATGGCATTCGGTGATGACGGAAAACGGATCGGCCTACTTGGATTTAATGAATACGAAGGTCTTGAGAAAAGCTCTCATCCCGTCTCTGTTGTTGTTGTTCCGACCCTCGATGACATCATCAGGCGTTTCAACGACGCAAATTACCCGATCACAACATACACCGGCACAGTCTCTGCAGGGTTTGGAGCAAGCGAAGCAGGCGGAGTAAATACAGCCATAGTCCATGACCCCAGTGGAAATGGAATTGAGTTAATCGAAACGGGTGGTCGGGCGACGGTTGCCGGCGCCAGACTTATTGTGTCCGACCGAAAAGAGGCTGAAGACTTTTTTGTACGCATATTTGACGTTACTCCTGGGGAACGAATCCAAACTGGCGCCTATGATGAAGTTGTCCTTGATTTTGGCGAAGGAATGTTTGTGGCTCTATTTGAACCAAAAGACGAGCCTCCTCTTCCGAAAAGTGAACACCCAACCGTGGCCATTTATTCGACCAAAGCTGATGAAGTCTTGGAACGCTTAAAAGCCGAGGGCGGGGAGATTCAGGAATTCGGCGGATTTATGTTCTTAGCCAAAGATCCCTCAGGAAACGTGATCGAAATCGTCCGGCAGCGAACGCCATAAGTCTAAATCGCGCAACCTTGCAGACTCCCGCTACACTACCAACGTGCCTCGACGCGCCGGACTTGCGGTATGCCTACTTGCTCTCCTGGCGCCGGATCTGCAGGCAAACGATCCGCCTCCAGAAACCGTCGAAGAACTTGAGGCGCAAATCTCCTCCATCCTCGAGGCGAATAACACACCGGGTCTCATTGGCTCCATGGTCATCGGCGATGAGACGGTCTGGACGGGAACGCTCGGGATAGCCGACCGGGCCAATCAGCGCAGGGTTGTTCGCAGTACACCGTTTCGCGTTGGATCGATTTCAAAAACGATCACATCGCTCGCTGCGCTAGTCCTACATGAACGCAATGTGTTGACTCTCGACACGATCTTGCACCCCATGATTCCTGAGGTCGGCATCGAGAATCCTTGGCGTGCGACTGATCCGATTCGCTTAATGCATGTGCTCGAACATACTGCTGGCTTCGATGACATTCATCTCAGAGAATACGCAGCAAGCAAGCCGGATATTTCGCTTCTTGACGGCATCCAATTCAATACGACGTCACGGATCGCCCGGTGGCGACCTGGCACACATATGTCGTATTCGAATATTGGTCCGACAGTCGCTGGCTATGCAATTGAGGTCGTCACCGCTGAACCCTATGAAGAATTCGTAGATCGAGAAATTCTCGCGCCAATTGGCATGAATAATGCCAGATTCGAATTCGATCCCCGCGTTTCTTCAAGCTACCTAGCGGACGGCATCACTGGAGAACCCTACATGCACGTTTTGGATTCTCCGTCTGGGGCACTGAGTGCCACGGCGTCAGATATGGCGGCCTTATTAAAGCTATTCGTGAATAGAGGTAATGCCAATGGCCGTCCATTGATTACTGACTCATCACTGTCGCGAATGGAACGGTCTGAAACGACGTTGACGTCTGACCGGTCTCTGGTGGGTGTTTATGGCCTCGGCAACTTCAGCACCGAGAACGATGGATTCGTGTTTCAGGGACATAATGGGGGCATTGAAGGATTCCTGTCCACGTACGGTTATCTGCCCAACCACGATCGAGGCTATTTCTTTTCGATAAACGCGGCGAATCAACAAACATATCAAGCGATTGACGAAATGCTCCGTGCGTTCCTAACACGCGGATTGGACGCACAGCAACCAGAACAACCAATCGAGGTCGACCTCAGGCATCTGATTGGCTACTACGAGCCGCTCACCGTTCGCAATGAACGCATGCGATTTCTGACCCCACTATTCCAAACGGTGCGGGCCAACATAGACGACGGAACACTTGTGTTGACCCCGTTTTTTGGTCAGCCCGCCGTATGGATTCCTGTAAGTAATGGTCGGTATCGCTACCGCGAGCTAACCCAAGCCAATATCGCCGAAGTCACCGTACCCGCTAGCACCACACCTCTGCTGTCGGGGCAACCAGGTACATTGCATCGCATCCCGATCTACGTTGCGTGGCTCCGTTGGGTGGGGCTGACCTTTTGCCTCACACTCATGGCGAGTGCACTCCTCTTCGCTCTGATTTGGGTTCCACGTTTTGCTCTTGGTCGGCTCCGCAACGCGAAATTACTTTTCGTGCGCGCTTGGCCTGTAATCACAACGGCCTGCTTCGTCGCCACCGCGTTCGCTGGCCTTTCCGGGTCGATGGACCCCATACGCAGACTTGGTACGTTTTCACTGTATTCAGGCGCGTATTGGATCCTGTCTTGGTTGTTCGCGATATTGTGTCTTGTAAGCGTCAGCCATGCATGGCGACATGCCAGTGAAAGGGCCTCCATCGGCGCGGGCGTATGGTGGCATGCTCAACTTGTCACCGCTGCCAACGCGACCGTTTTGGGCTATCTGAGCTATTACGGAATGATCGGCCTTAGATTCTGGGCTGACTAATCATTGCCTCGTTATTGCCGGACCGACGATCGAGCCTCCACCCCACAAACGATCGCCCCTGCTAGCCGTTGATTGCATTGGCTTCGAGACTCATGGCGAAGAACACACGCCAGTGTGTAATAAGGCCATCACGGATGGTCATGGCCATCGCCCAATCGGATTCCCATTCTTTGTCAGTCTTCCGCGCCCGGAATCGCATAACCCCCAACACGACCACGCGATCGCCGTTCGTAAAATACTCCCGATCTTCAAAAAGGGTGGCTTCCTGTACTGCACTCAAATCTGCGAGGAACTCACCCACCGCAGCCTTCCCCTCGTAAACCTTATTAAATGCCGGGCCTTCCGGTCCGCGATGATCCCAATAAACATCGTCTGACACTCGCGCCAAGAACCCTTCCCCATCCCCTGCACGGAACGCGTCATAGACCTCTTTCACAACCTGAATGTTCGCGTCACTCATTTATCAATTTCCTTTCAGGATTCCTATTGCTCTGATTGGTCGGCAATTTTAGCAGAGACGAAAACGCAACTAGTCCAGTGGAATAATTTGAATTGAACCTAGCAGGCCTTCATTCTGCGCATCGAGGTGATCATGGTACGAAATCACACCAACCGTATTCAAATTCCCTGTCTCTCGCGATTGACCAGGCGTTAGGTAGCCCACCTGGTTTAGCGCTGGCCAGCGTTCATGTGTCGGGTGGAGGTCTGACGCCATTTCATGTGCCACTGTGTCGTTATTTACAAACAGCACACGCTGCCCTTGGACGACCGTAAGCACTTTTGGCATTACGCCGGCTGATGTAATCGTAATCGTCGGTGCTACGAGATTGTCGCTGACCTGATCTGCGGTCAGCAATGGTGTGTCACCGTTACAACCGTTCGACGCTGCCAAAACAAACAACGACCATATCAACCTAGATGACGTCAAGATATCCGGCATCGACTAGACAAACTCGATCCCTTCCTGTCGAAAATCTCCGCCTAAAATCTGGACTGAATCCACATCCAACCAATGATCGAGAATACGTGCATAGACCGAACGAAAATCAGTTTCAAAGCGCACATCGCGCCCACCGTACTCGAGGTCTGGATTATCCGGCCGCTGCTCTAACGATGCAGACCGTCCGTAGATACCGCCACGCACACGACCCCCAAATGCCAACATCAATCCTCCCGAACCATGGTCCGTTCCAGCACTGCCATTTTCACTCACCCGCCGCCCAAATTCAGAAAAGACTACGACGAGTGTCTCCTCTAGGAGTCGTTGATTTTTCAGGTCAGTATAGAAAGCGCTAACGGCACCATTCAGTGTTCGCATGAGGCGTGCATAATTACCAGTCAATGTGTCTTGCCGGGCGTGTGTGTCATAGCCACCAGTCTGCACCCAGTACAACTGTGTTCCCACACCACTCGCCACGGCAGAGCCGACTGCGCGAAGCGCCCCCCCCAATGCCGTTTCAGGATATTCCGTTGTTGGAACAAGTCTCGCAACTACACCGAAGCGATCCAGCGTGTTAAAAGCAGCCTGTACCGTCGAATTAACAAACTCGACGTGTGCATTTCTCGCGTTGGTCGCGCCGTGTGACACGATTTGTCGCGCCGCCATACGGGAATGCCCCGCCTCCGCAAGGCTAAATGCCGAGTTCGGACTAGAAAAGGCATAGGTACTCAGATCTGGAATGGACGGAACGCCCATCGAGTTTGCCAGAAAACTCCGCGGCAATTGCTGCTGGGTATTCCATGCCGTTAGGGCATCAATCGGAGCAGGAAGCGTGTCAAGATAATGTCCGAGCCAGCCCCGCCCTTGTGGCCGACCTGGATCAGCGGTCGAAAAGACATCGGTCCCGCGAAAATGGGAACGACTAGAATCCGGGTAGCCTGTCCGCTGAAGCAGTGCCAGCCTGCCATCGTCGAAGATCGATTTCAGTCCCGCTAGTTCCGGATGGAGTCCGAGCGGATGCCCCGTCGAGTCGGTACCAACATCAATCACCTGGTTAGCAGGAATGGCTAGCGTCGGACGCCGGTCATAGTACGCCGGATCGGTATACGGAGCGAGGAAGCTCAGGGCATCATTCCCGCCACCAAGATATAGAACAACGAGATTTCGACTGTTAGCAGTCTGCGCAC
>CAZWKO010000076.1:0-9758 GCA_964634925.1 uncultured Vicinamibacteraceae bacterium | reverse complement strand
GCCGCGACGCAAGACACTTAAATTACCGACTTCAGTACAACGTGATCGACCCTGATTTCGACACACAAACGGGATTCATTCGCCGAGTAGATACACAGCGCCTTGATGCCGACATCGAATACAACTGGTGGCCTGAACACTGGCTCATTAGTTGGGGACCTGGTTTTTCCTACCTCCGCAATGTTGACCATGCCGGAGTACTACAGGACGAAGACTTCCGGGCAGACCTTAGCCTACGATTCGCACGAAATATTTTCGTACGAGCCGATGGACGACAGGAGATGGAACGGTATCGCGGGATTAACTTCCATAAAAAACGTTTCCGCATCAACAATAGCGTTAACTCAAGTCGTCGATTCTCAGTATTTTATGGCTTTAACTGGGGAGACCAAGTTCGGTTTGTAGAAAACCCCTTCCTTGGCCGATTTTTTGACTACAGCATGGGACTCACAGTCAGACCAACAACGCGATTAAATACGCGGCTCGATGTCAATACCAGTCGGTTTCGAAATACGACGAGCGATCTACTGGAATTCGATGTCAAGATCTTCCGAAAATTAACTACTTACCAATTCACTGACCGATTCCTAGTCAGAAACATCCTTGAGCACAACACAGATACCGGCGCTGTCGGGGTCAATGTTCTATTGACCTACCGCGTCAATGCCGGCACAGTCTTCTACATCGGCTACGACGATCGTCTCAAAGAGATGACCAACTTTAACGACGAGCGGTTTTTGATCACGGAGCTACAACGCCAACGCCGGGCGTTTTTTACTAAATTTCAATACCTTTTCCGTTACTAATATTTCTATTGGACTTACCTGGCGCTTCCCTCATTTAAAGGTCATTCGCACCAATCGCTGCGCGTGGTACGATCGTCGCCTTGATGGTTAAAACATCGCAGCATCCGTCATTCGACGACGACCTTCATACACATCTAGATGAGCGAGAATCAGATGCGATCCGTCGTCGACTTCGCCCTATTTCAAGTGGCATCGGACCGCGCATTGTGGTCGACGGACAATCGATTCTCCAGTTTTGTTCGAACGATTATCTAGGCATTACGAGCCATCCCGTGGTCACTCGTGCGGCAGAGATGGCACTCTCTCGTTATGGGACTGGTTCAGGATCCGCTCGATTAGTGCTCGGCACATCATCGCCACACTCCGAACTCGAGCAGGCCATTACTCGGTTGAAGCAGACAGAGGCGGCGTTAGCATTCTCGTCCGGATATCATGTCAATACGGGTGTTCTACCAGCACTCACGGCGTCCGAAGATATTATTTTCAGCGACGCGCTCAACCACGCGAGCATTATCGATGGATGCCGTCTCTCACATGCCACCACAAACATCTACCGCCACAACGACGTTGAGCACCTCGCAACCTTGTTGTCGGCAGCCGGCACGGCCCGGCGACGATTTATTGTGACCGAATCTGTTTTTGCAATGGATGGCGACTTGGCTCCACTGAGTGCACTCGCCAACCTTGCTGAAAAGTACGACGCGCTACTTGTCGTCGATGAAGCTCACGCCACGGGAGTGTTCGGCTCTCACGGCGGAGGACTTGTTCAAGAACTCGGACTTGGTGCGCGCGTTACGATACAAATTGGGACGCTGAGTAAAGCAATCGGCGCGCTTGGGGGGTATGTTGCTGGAAGTCAGACATTAATCGACACACTCATTAATGAAGCACGAACGTTTATCTATACGACAGCATTACCTCCGTCAGTGGCAGCATCAGCCACTGCTGCGATTCAAGTCATCACTCAAGAACCAGAACGCCGGGAGCAGCTCTGGAAACACGCACGATTTCTCAGAAACAAACTGCGTGCGGCCGGCTATCACATTAATCCTGGTAATTCACCGATTCTTCCGATCATGATTGGTGACGCAGCAAAAACCATGGCACTCAGTGACGCTCTGTTCAAGCATGGCGTACTCGTCTCAGCTATCAGACCACCGACAGTGCCTACCGGAACAGCCCGCCTGCGTGTCACACCAATGGCAACGCACACAGAAACTGACATAGCGCAAGCACTCGATGCGTTTATTACAGTGGGACGCAATACGGGCTACCTCTAATAACAACTCATGACGTCACACACGACAAAAGACAGCATTACACACGACACCATCAAGCGACTTGACCACGCGCACCTGTGGCATCCGTTTACACCAATGCAACTGTGGCTCAACGACGATCCAGTCGTGATCGTCGCAGCCGATGGTCATGAACTGATCGATGACAATGGAAAACACTATCTCGATGGAGTGTCCTCGTTGTGGTGCAACGTACATGGACACAATAGACCGGAGTTAAATGCCGCCATTACGGATCAATTACAACAAGTCGCGCATACCACCTTGCTCGGTCTGACCAATGTCCCGGCAGTTCTTCTCGCAGAGCGGTTGATTGCCTTAGTTCCACCCGGATTAACGAGAGTGTTTTATTCAGACGCCGGTGCGACTGCGGTTGAAGCCGCCCTCAAAATGACACTGCAATTTTGGCAGCTTTCTGGCCACCCTTCGAAGACACGGTTTGGCTCGCTCGTCGATGCCTACCATGGAGATACCCTCGGTGCCGTTGGCGTCGGCTACGCGGACACATTTCACAGATTTTATCGACCGGTATTGCCAGACACCCTTCGTCTCACACCTCCACATCTTTTCCGTTGGCGAGACCGCCTGTCTGAAACAGAAGCCGTTAAACAAGCCATCGCTGAAGCGACCCTTTGTATCTCGGAACAAGCCGATACCCTGGCCGCCATCATTGTGGAACCACTGATGCAAGGTGCTGCCGGAATGTGGCCCCACCCTCCAGCCTATCTCCAAGCACTCCGTGAACTCACAAAACAAAACAACGTACTTCTCATCGCGGACGAAGTCGCAACCGGCTTTGGGCGAACCGGCCATATGTTTGCATGCGAGCAAGCCAATATCTCGCCGGACCTGCTATGTCTCGCGAAGGGCATTACAGGCGGCTACTTACCGTTGGCGGCTACCGTCGCAACAGATGAAATACACGATGCTTTTCTGGGCTCCCCTCAAGAAGGAAAAACCTTCTTTCATGGCCATACGTATACTGGAAATCCAGTCGCCTGCGCCGTCGCACTTGCAAACCTAGATTTATTTGTCGCAGACGAGACACTAGAGAACCTAGGAGCAAAGATCGCCAAGTTGACCCAACAACTCGCTAGCCATATACGTCCGTTGCCGCATGTCTCTGACATACGACAGTGCGGTGTGATGATTGGAATCGAACTCGCGGTCAACTCCAAAACACGCACACCTTACCAGGCATCAGAGCGAATGGGCGCACAGGTCTGCCTTGAAGCCAGGCGTCGCGGCGTAATTATTCGACCACTCGGTGATGTGCTGGTACTAATGCCTCCCTTAAGTATTCATGACGATGAGATCGACCGTTTGATCTCAGTAGTTCGAGAAGCTATCGTCACCACCACCAGTGGACACCATACATGAGTGGATTCTTCATCACGGGCACGGACACAGGAGTCGGCAAAACATTCTTTACCAAAGGACTGACGAATGTATTGAGACGAAGAGGAATGCGCGTCGGAGTCATGAAACCGGTCGAAACTGGTTGTGGGCCCTCAGAAAAACGACATCCAACCGATGCACTAGCCCTCGCAGCAGCTGCAGGCAACGACTTTGATGTGTCTCTCATCTGCCCGTATCAATTTGAAGCCCCGTTAGCGCCTGAAGTTGCCGCGCGCCTAGAAGGCCAAGAAATAGACAGTCAAATAATCCTCGCTGCCTATCAGACAATGTCACGCCAGTGCGACCTCACGCTTGTCGAAGGCGCAGGGGGGCTGATGGTGCCAATCGCACGGTCGTACACGATGGCCGACCTCGTCCACGATCTCAAAATACCGATTCTTCTAGTTGTCGATTCAAAGCTCGGCGCTGTGAACCACACACTTTTGACTCTCGAAACAGCAGCCAGTCGTGACCTTAAAGTTCACGGTTATGTACTCAACCACGCATCACCAAAAGCGGATTTAGCAAGTGAGACTAATGCGGAACTACTCAGCCGGTGTACTGATATCGCCTGCATCGGGAGTATCCCATGGTATCCAGGTCACGACGCAACTGAGATCATTGACAACGCAATTGATTGGAACAGACTTCTTAAGCTAGAAAGGTAAGGCCTATTGGACCGGTTCGCCAACTACCGAGGACTCGCCACGTAATCCAAGTCGCTGCAGTAGATCAAAATCCTCGCCAGGTTCTGGGTTCGGCGTCGTGAGAAGCTGGTCACCAAGAAAAATTGAATTGGCACCCGCCAAAAAACATAATGCTTGGGTTACTTCCCCCATTTCCATTCGCCCTGCACTTAAGCGTACCTTTGTAGTTGGCATTAAAACGCGAGCAGCCGCGATCATGCGCACCACAAGGTCCCAGTCCAAAGACGACTGATCGGCTAATGGTGTGCCTTCGACGGCGACCAATGCATTAATTGGGACACTCTCTGGGTACGGATCCTGACGCGCTAACTCAAACAAAAGATCGATCCGATCATCGTCACTCTCCCCCATCCCAAGGATGCCACCGCAGCAGACCTTGATACCAGCATCTCGGACATGCCGAAGTGTCTTCAACCGATCATCGTAAGACCGCGTCGTGATGATGGAAGGATAAAACTCGCGCCCGGTATCCAAGTTGTGGTTGTAATAATCAAGACCAGCCGCAGAAAGTTGTTCGGCATGGTCTGCTTCAAGCATTCCCAGTGTCACGCATGTTTCAAGTCCCATTTCCTTAACAGCGCGAACCATATCAAGCACTCGATCAAAGTCGGGTCCATTCGACACCTGCCGCCACGCAGCCCCCATGCAAAAACGATCCGCGCCTGCCAATTTAGCCCGCTCGGCCGCGGTCACCACATCAGAAAGACTCATTAGATCCGTTGAATCGACAGAAGCGTCATAGTGCGCAGACTGGGGACAATACGCACAGTCCTCAGAACACCCCCCGGTTTTCACACTGAGAAGCGACGCGCACTGAACAGTTTCTGGATCATGGCACCCTCGATGCACAGTAGCAGCCTCGTAGACAAGGTCGAGCAACCCGCGACGATAGATCGCAGCCACTCGCTCACGCGTAACACGGCAACCAACCAAGGAGTCCTGACTTTCTATAGAAGGCGTCGACATCAGTATGCTCAGCTCAAATTATACCGGTTCGACAAAACCATCTTTATATAATGACGCGGTTATGTTGAATGACCTGAGCCCTGACGAACTTATTTCGCGAGAGCGAAGCCTCCTGGAACGTTTTGCAATACACAAAGAAGCTGGTTTGGCACTCGACCTGACACGAGGCAAACCGAGCCCAGAACAACTCTCTCTCTCTGACGAGCTTGACGCAATGGTCGGTGGCGAATTCCAAGCAACCGATGGAACCGACCTACGCAACTACGGCGGACTAACTGGTATGCGTGAAGCACGAGAACTGGGAGCGGAACTGCTCGGTATCGGCGCTGAAGACGTAATCGCTGGTGGCAACTCCAGCCTGACCTTGATGTATCAGTATTTGCTGCATGCGTGGCTGCATGGTCCTCTCGATGCCGAAACAGCATGGAGATTAGAACCGGGGCCAACTAAATTTCTCTGTGTTGTTCCTGGGTACGACCGACATTTCACAATTGTCGAAAGCCTCGGATTTGAACTGATTAACATCCGGCTTGCGGATGGTGGCCCCGATATTGACCAAATCGCAGACTTGGTGGCGTCCGATCCCAGTATTAAAGGCATCTGGTGCGTCCCCAAATATTCAAATCCTACTGGACACATTTATTCAGACGAAATCGTCAAACAACTGGCGCACATCCCAAAAATCGCCGGGCCGAATTTTCGAATCATGTGGGACAACGCTTACGCAGTCCATGACTTCGATGATCAACCACCCATCCTCGACAATATTTTCAACCATTGCGAAATTGCCGGAACGAAAGACAGCGTAATTCAATTTGCCTCGACCTCAAAAATCACCCGTGCCGGTGCAGGTATTTCATTTCTTGCAGCATCGCAGGCAAACCGCGAGTCATTCACAAAGGCTCTTGGCATACAAACGATTGGTCCAGACAAGCTGAACCAGCTTCGTCACGTACGTTTCCTTAAGAACATCGCCGGTATACGTACTCTTATGCGAGGTCACGCTGCAGTCGTCAAACCGAAATTCGACCTAGTGATCAGGCATCTGACTGACGGTTTAGCCAGCGATGGCATTGGTTCATGGACAAAGCCGCGCGGCGGATATTTCCTGTCTTTTGAAGCACCAGAAGGCCTCGCAACCGAGATCGTAAAACTCTCAGCGGAAGCCGGTGTCAAATTGACGCCAGCTGGCGCAACATTTCCTTACGGTCGAGATCCACGGGACACTAACATCAGAATAGCTCCAACGTATCCATCTCTCGATGAAATCGATCAAGCAATGCCTGTCTTCTGCACGGCCGTCTCGCTCGCTTCGGTTCGCAAACTTCTTCAATCTTCTGAAAAGCGTGGCTAACATGCCGTCCGGCAACGGTGTAGCATTAAAGTAGTCTACTAGGAAGTTATGAACTCGAACCGCTTGTATCACCGCTCGTTACCCGTACTCTTCGCCATAATAATTTTGCGCCTGGACGTGTACGCACAGAATGCTCCGACCTATAGTGAGCATATAGCGCCAATTCTGCACACACACTGCGTGAGCTGTCATCGGCCTGACGGAATCGCACCATTCAGGCTCGACAATTTCCGCGCCGCAGAAGCAAACGCGCAACGTATCGCAGAAGTCGTGACGAGTGCATCGATGCCGCCTTGGAAACCAGCTCCCTTTTACGGTCCGTTCGACGGCGAGCCAGAAATCACCGTGGCCGAGGCAGACAATCTTGTCGCGTGGGCGACAAATGGCGCACCGCAGGGAGATACAGCTACGTTGGCGCTAGACCCGACCATGCCGTCGTGGCCCCTTGGCGAACCGGACCTTATTGTTTCAATGGAAGACGCCTATTCGGTCAATCCTGGAGACTCCCTAGAGCATCGTAATTTTGTTCTCCCTATCAACCTCACCGAACAACAATGGGTTCGCGCGGTGGACGTGCTCCCTAGTGGAGTCAGTAGCTCAACGATTAGGCGTGCCAGAGTAATGATTGACGGAAGTGGAACCGGGCGTACAACGGAAGCGGAGGATACACTTCCAGGTTATCCCGGCCTGATCATTGACCACGCAGCGTTCCCACAAGGCCACATTCTGGTCTGGTCACCAGGACAAACGCCGACTGCTGAACAACCTGGGTTAGCCTGGGCTCTTGAACCAGGCAACGACCTAATTCTCCAGTTAACGTTACAGCCTCGTTCCGAAGCCGTACCAGTTCAAGCGTCCGTCGGCCTTTATTTTTCGGATGAAGCACCAGTGCTTCGCCCTGTCGGTCTTGGACTCAACTCGAAAGCGCTCGAAATTCCCGCCGGAAATGCAGAGTACGTTGTGCAAGATCGTTACCGGTTGCCAGTGGCCGTCGATGTCCTAGAACTCTTTCCTTATATGCACCAGCTTGGAAAAACCGTAGAAGTAACAGCCTCCCTGCCCGACGGCACGGAAGTTGGACTTCTACAAATTGAAGACTGGGATTTTAGTTGGCAGGACAGTTACCGTTACGCTGACCCATTACACCTACCGGCAGGCACCTCAATCGAAGCCAAATTTACCTTCGATAACTCTTCTGCCAATCCCAACAACCCATCAAGTCCACCCGTCGTAGTTCGCCACGGCGACACCATGATGGATGAAATGGCAGAAGTATTGCTGCAGGTGCTTCCTGTGCTCCCGGGAGACACCGAAGCACTGGTTGGAAATTTGGCTCTCAAGGAAGCCCGCAATGACATCATCGGCTTGCAGGCTCAGTTGCGCAACGACGCAAACAATGCGATCGCGCATAATGACCTCGGTGTGCGCTACCTTGATATTGGTCAACTGCAGCTTGCCCGTGACCACTTCGGGCAGGCAATAACAATCGACCCAGATTATGCAGAACCTCATTTCAATCTCAGTTCTCTACTGATCGTTGAAAACAACACACAAGGAGCGATCGAAGAATTACGGCGCGCTGTAGAAATCGCACCGGACTATGCCGAAGCACACAACAATCTTGGTGGTTTACTCGCTTCTGTCGGACTTGTTGATGATGCTGTGATCTATTACCGACTGGCGATTCAATTTAATCCGAGACATTCAGAAGCGCTCTACAATCTCGGAAATGTCATGTTGTCGCGAGGGATGCGTGTCGCCGCTATTCAGCATTATCGAGATGCACTCAGCTATGCGCCAAATGATGCTGAGGTTCATAGCAATCTGGCACGTGCTCTCACCGACCAAAATGAATTAGACGATGCTGTCATGCACTATCAGAGTGCCATAGATATCAACCCTGAGTTAGCGCCTGCCTTAATTGGTCTTGCTTGGATTCGTGCGACTGCACCAACTGCCGACCTCCGGCGTTCAGCAGAGGCATTGATGCTTGCGGAACAGACAGTGCGCCTCGTTGGTGCGGAACACCCAGAAGTGCTTGACACACTGGCTGCTGCATACGCGGCCGAAGGACGTTTTGATGACGCAGTAGCAACAGCACAAAAGGCAGCCGCCGCAGCTCGTGTAACACCAGGCTATGAATCTACGGCAGCAGCTATTGATGAACGAGTAAATCAGTACATACTCTTTAAACCTTACCGAACGCCGTAAGATCTGCC
This sequence comes from uncultured Vicinamibacteraceae bacterium, assembly GCA_964634925.1. Lineage (GTDB taxonomy): Bacteria > Acidobacteriota > Vicinamibacteria > Vicinamibacterales > UBA8438 > DTWD01. Next base: position 1,010 of record CAZWKO010000076.1, on the reverse strand, counting down.
CTTTTACGATCTCAACGCATTCCGGACAAACTCCTGTACAACATCAAACGACGACTCAACTGGTATCGACGCCGGTAGTGTTGGCATCTGGTCTCCACTTACAAGATATGCGACGCACGGCCGCTCGTACAAAACCGCCAGCCTCGCTTCACTTACTGTACCCGACGAGCCGGGCAGAATAATGATCGCATCTGATGACAACACATTGAGATGATTGCGTGAACACTTATCTTCGCCGTTCGTACCACGACTAGGCAAATGAGTTTTAATAACAAGTTCAACCCATGGATTCGGGTATCCGGCAGGCGAACCGTGGTTGGGCGATTGGATATCTGCTGGCAATATACCAACCGCTAAACCAGCGCGCGGCGAAATGGACACAAATGCTTCGGCAACCGCATCCATGACACCTGCTCCACCTCCAGTTAACAAGTGATACCCAGAACGCGCAATCCACGCACCAACACGATTTGCCTGATCTGCGTATCGGTTACTACCCGACCCCATAACTCCAATTACTGGAAGTCGTTTCATTGCTGGACACTATAATGGGTGTCATGAGGGTATTCTCTTTAACGGCAATCTTTGTCGCTGTAGCAGTTGCCGTTGGATGCAATGGACCTGAAGACGCAACAAACGATCCGAATGGTTCCGAATCCGTAAGTCTCAGTGTCGAACATCGTTCAGAATGGCGTCAATTATGGATTCAGGGTGCAACAGATCTTCCGGACGGTGCATTCCTGAACTACAGCGTAACGCATGAACTTGCCGAATCGAGCCCTCCGGACCAATGGCCAGCCACCAATCTCCTCGAATCAGGTCGAGCAACGGTTAAAGACGGACAGTTTTGGTCCACCGTCAATACACTCAACTGGCCAAACGGAAATGTACGGGTTCTTGTTCAATTTCCATTCCCTCCACAACCACCACCGATAGAATCTCGGTACGGTCCACTTGGCGAGCATTTAACAGGTGAAAATGTAACGACCCTAGCGGGAATGAAAGCAGTC
>CAZWKO010000075.1:0-9796 GCA_964634925.1 uncultured Vicinamibacteraceae bacterium | reverse complement strand
TGATCACCTGTAAATAAGTGATCTGGAGAAATTCAGCGATCAGAAACGCTGCAGCGCCCATTGTCGGTGGTGCCAGAATGGCCCCGATACCGCTTGCTGAGAGGATGCCGCCACCGACCTCTGGCGAAAAACCAGCTCTGCGTAGCATTGGCCACGCGACGGCTCCGAGGGTGACGGTGGTGGCAACACCACTGCCAGACACGGTGCCAAGTAAAAACCCTGATAACGTCACGGTTCGACCTGGTCCCGCTCCACTGTGCGAGCGTCCAAATGCTGACATGGTCCAATTAATGAAGAACTGTCCAGCACCTGAATGCGCCAAGATAGACCCAAAGATGGTGAAGAGTATGATGAAAGTTGCGGCAACATTGAGCGGGACGCCAAAGATGCCTTCAAGGGTCATGTACAGAGTGCCAATCAGACGATCTACGTCATAACCACGATGCGCAAAGAGTTCGAGTCCTATCAGTTCAAGCGATGGTCCGTAGTACCCGTAAAGCCAGAAACAGATCGCCGTAACAGGCAAAATCGGTCCGACGGTGCGGCGTGTTGCTTCGAGCACGACTATGGTGGTGAGCGCACCGAGCACCAGATCGATCCCTAATGGTGTCGCAGCTCGGTAGACAAATTGGTCGAAATCGATGATTGGCCAAATGAGTGCAGCTAGTGTCGATGCAATGAGAACCCAATCGAGCCACATCACGCGACTACGCCACCGTGCATGCGCTGGAAAGACGAGGAAGGTTAGAACGAGTGTGAGTAATAGAAAACTAACCCGGTAGATTTGAGGTTGGACAATACCAACGACCCAATAAAGAGCGTAGAGAGACAGACCTGTTGCCAGGGTCGTGGTCAGAGTCGCAAGCTTGCCGCTGAGGACACGGGTGGAGCCTTCAGCCTCAGGGTCTTCGTGCGCGGTGAGTGGTCTCGTTGGTGTGGTCAGCGTCGATCCTCGATCGTCGAGCACCTATTCTACGGTGTCGAGCCAGACCAAGCATCACGGTCGCGGTAGTACTGGATGGCCCCGTCGTGAAATGGGATAGGTGAGCCAATGGTTGCACTTTCAAGATTTAACACTTCGGCCATTGGGTGCACCGCCGCGAGTTCTCCATCGTTTTCAAATAACACGCGCGTAATGTCATAGGCGAGATCATCGTCCAGGTCCGGGTGGACGACTAAGACATTTGAGACAGCGACCACGGTGACGGTACTTTCCATTCCTGGATAAATTGATTCTGGAATCGGTGAGTTGTGATACACCAACGAGCCGTATTGGTTCTGTAAAGTCGAAAGTGTTTCGCCATTCGGTATGACTTTAATGGTTCGTCCTGGGGTCGAAGCGAGGTCGAGGATTGCACCAGTCGGGATTCCACCACTGAAGAAAAACGCATCGATTTTGTCATCCTTGACCGCGTCAACGGATTCAGCAGCACTGAGGCTTTGTTTCGTGATGTCTGTATCTGGATTTACACCAGCGGCTTGAAGAATCCGGAATGCACTGACTTCGGTTCCACTGCCAGGTGCACCGGTGGATACGACACGTCCTTTGAGGTCCGCCACGGTATTGATGCCACTATCTGTAGTCGAAATGACGTGGTTGTAGTTGTCGTACAGGACCGCAACCGCTCTCATCGGGACATTGCCGAAGGTAGCGAAAGCACCCCTTTGATTTGCCGCATCATCAATCGAATCGGCAAGACCAAACGCAAGATCAACAGACCCATTAGCGATAAATTTTAGGTTGTCCACTGTGCCAGCCGTGACCTCCGCTGTTGCTTCTACTCCATCAAGGTGGTCGCTGATAACTTTTGCAATTCCACCACCATACGGGTAATAAACGCCTCCAGTGCCGCCTGTTGCAACAGATAGCCTGACCGTCAGTCCGCTGGATTCTTGCGATGTGCAGCCAGTCACAAAAATTAGTACGAAGACGACGAGTAGTGCCGATACTGATCGTCGATTGTTTCGAAAGTATGGGGAGTTATCGATTTGTGTCATCGTATCGTCTCGAAATTTTGGATCGGTGCGGTACGTCTGTATAAGCCAGCTAGTCTCTTCCTGAAGCGCGTCGACCGACCGCAATCATTTCAGGTCCGCCAATTAGAACCCGAAAGCCTTCGCGAATACGTTGTTCGACATTTTCGGCATTGGCAGTGATCGCACATGGAAGGCCAGCCGCTGTTGCTGCGCGCAAAACAGTCTGAATTGCTTGTTCTGTTGCATTGGCGTCTCCGCCGTAAGCCATTCCAAGATCACCTGGGGCGGCCATCAGCATACTGACTCCAGGAACCTTGGCAATTTCATCTACATTCGAAATACCAATTTTATTTTCAATTTGAATCATGTTTAGCAATTCCCCATTCGGATCAAGCGGCCAGACGTCGGCTTTCGCAATGTAGTCGGCCCCAGAGACCCCCCAGTAACGTACCGCGTTGCCTGGTCCGGATCCACGTAGGCCTTCAGGCTCCATGTCCGAAGAGCCAAGACGTTGCGGATACCGCATGGAACGTACAAGATGCAATGCTTGTTCAGCAGTTTCGATATGAGGAGCAATAATGCCGTGCGCTCCTTGGTCAAGAGCATTCTTGATCATCCATTCGTTCATTTCTCGACCGTTAGCTGGAATTCTTACCCAGATAGCAATGTCAGTGCCTGGGCGCCCACGACGCAGAATTTTCGCCGGGTCAAGTAAGTATTGCATGTAGTGGCGCATCTCATTCATGTCGAGCGCGCCGTGTTCCATATCGAAAAAAATGTAGTCACCTTGCGACCGTGACATGTCGATAGCGCCAGCAGCTCCTGACTCAACGTTGGCAAACGATCCAAAGACGGTTTCACCATTAGCTAATAGTTCGACGACATCGAGAAGGTGTGACCCCGATTGTGCGGCGGGACGATCCGGCGTTAGTGCGAGCAATCCGATCACTAAACATATCGAGAGGCTAAGAGTGCGTGCCATAGTCATAGTCGTTCCTTTCAGATGCGCTCGTCGCCTGAGCATTATGCTTGACGGATGGTACATAGTAAAAGGTTTCGGACGTACCATACGTTCAGCATTACCCTAAGATGGAACTTGTCGAAGACTAGTCAGGGGTGGCGTACACGCGGGTGTAAGCAGCTTGGTTCGCAATAACTTCGCGCGCAAAGCGTCGTGTTTCACTATAAGGAATGCTGTCGATAAAGAAATCGTCGCGCAAGTGGCGCGTACCTGCCCACCATTCTCCTACACGGTTTTCCCCCGCATTGTATGAGGCAATGACCGGTAAAATTTCACCTTCGAATAATTCCAATAGGTCTCCATTGAGGCGGGCAGAAATGGCAATGTTCACTTGTGGGTCTGCAAGTACAGCGTCATTAATGCCGTTTGTCAGGATGTATCCGACGCCGGCCCGTTCTGCTAGTGCTTCGGCAGTGTAGGGCATAATTTGCAGCAGTCCGACAGCCCCGACAGGTGAACGGGCCTCCGGATTGAATCGTGATTCCCGTCGCATTAATGCGACGAGTAATACTGGATTTGCTCTGTGCTCTTCAGCCGCATCGAGTACCGTTTGCCAAAAAGGTCGAGGGTAAACGAGCGTCCAGAAATCAGAGGGTAATCCCTGCGCCGGGCGTTGAAGATATGTTCCAAAATGGTTCACGAGAATTTGCGTTACGCTTGCGTATTGACTGCTGGCGGCGGATGCCCTGGCTGCAAGTAGTGCCAACCCTCGGTCACTTGAGTTCCGGCCAAGTAAGCGTCTCAGATACCAGGCAGCATCCTGAGTAAGGCCAGCCCGCGCGAGCGTTAGAGCAGCTTTGTATTCGGCACGCTGTTTCGAGGACTGTTTAATCGCAAGCCTTGGGAAGTTGATAGGGGTACTCTTCGGGATATTAATTTCTACCGATTCTTCAAGCTCTTTGAGGCGTGCTTGTGCCGTAATGCCGTAGTAGTGGTAGGGATATCTGGAAGCTAAGCTCGTATGTAATTTAACCGCTGCCGTTAAGTCGCCGGTTTTTGCTCGGGCAACTGCAAGCCAGTATTGTGCCGCAAGATTTAAATCCCCAGTTGGTTCGCGGTTAACTAGACTGCTGAGATTTGTTTGAGCGCGGTCGTACTGGCCATCCCGAAGCGCGGCAATCCCGGCCCGCCACAGCATGTCACGTTGGACATCCGGGTTATTTGATGACTGGAATAGATTTCGATAGAGCGATAGCGCTTCGGCATTCATTCCGATCGCTCCGAGGTAGGCACCCAAGAGTAAGGCAGCGTCTTGGCGTTGCGACGGCGTTGCCGTATCGTCCTCATTGTTCCAAAGGTCGAGTCCTAAGCGTCTGGCTCGTTCAACATCACCCATCCTGACAGCAAGACGGAAGTCGGTAAGACGTACATTTCCAACGAGCGAGCTATGCGGGAACGTTTCGTAGAATTGTCGTGCCGCCTCAACCGCGTCCTCATTTGTTCTCTGAGCGTAAAGTGTCGTGATACGTTCCATGGTTCGGATATCAGACACGCCGCTATTGGGGTAGTTAGTCTGCCATTCTTTCAGTAAGTCCAGCGCGCCGACGTAGTGGGAGGCGTTGCGAAGCCGCCTAATCAGTTCTCGGTATTCCATTTCATTGAAAGGAGCTAGCTGTTCACCCTGAGATTCTGCTAGTCGGTGAGATTTGCTCCGTGCTTCAGCAAACGCCGTGGAGGTTCGGTGTCGAAGTTGTGCTTCGCGGAGTATGTTTAAAGCAGAGGGCACGTCATTCATGGCCTCGAATGTGTTCGCGAGACCGAGTCGCGCAGCGTCAGCTGTCTCACCGAGGGACGTCGATGCTAGTACACGGCGATATGTTGTAACAGCTCGATCATGGGCGTCGGTTTCAAAATAAGCACTCGCTAAATCCAACAGTAAGTCGCGATGTCGAACCGAGTCGTTGGCTAGTAGGTCGTCAAGAATTTCTTCTGCTTGTTCAGGGATTTTCCGGTTTAGGAGGCTTGCCACTAATTGGCGACGCGCAAATGTGCGCATAAACACCGCTTGCTCGATAACCGCTTGCCAATCGCTCTCTGCTTTTAAGGAAAGTCCTGCCTGCTGGTTCAGCGTGGCGCGAAGTATCAGGCTCTCAAGCGCAGGAGAGCTGTTGTTTTGCAGTTCTTGGTCAAGACGGCGTAGTGCCACACGAGTCGTCCCGTTGTGCATTAGTTCTACAATGTCAGGATGTGTAGTCGCAGGCAGGTTTAGCTCGGAGAAAGCGTCATCTTGAGTAGATAAGGTTGTAGAGGCGATAAGCATAAACAGGCCTACCGCAGTGACAAGCGATGCACGGCTACGCAGATAGGGCCCTTTCGGCTCTGTGCCGAGAGACATTGTTAGCCAGGAGGGTAGCACGTTCTACCACAAACTTAGCAGTGGTCCATTTTGAAATGACACGCTAAAATGTGCAGTTGCAATCCCCGACCACTACCCGTACGGAGGAGTACAGATTTTGAAGATTACGCCAGGGAAATTTGCCGGAATGAAAGCCGTGTCGACAGAGACTGGAACAATAGCTGCGGCTGCTATGGACCAACGTGGTTCACTAAAAAAAGCTCTAGGCGCAGCAACGGAAGGAGGGGCCACCGACGAGATGATGGAAGAGTTTAAGGCAATTGTCACCGAAGTCTTGACGCCCCATGCTTCCGCTATTTTGCTCGACCCTCAGTGGGGTATTGAACCGTCTAGGAAACGTTCTTCTAATGCTGGCTTATTGCTGGCGTATGAGGAAAGCGGTTACGACAACACTCGGCCAGGGCGGTTACCTGACTTATTACCGCATTGGTCGGTGCAGCGCCTGAAGGCTGCTGGGGCCGATTGCATTAAAGTGCTGATCTATTACACCCCGTATGATGTCACCGCCGTAAATGAAGAAAAGCACGCGTTTATCGAACGTATTGGAGATGAGTGTCAGTCTAATGACATCCCGTTCTTTCTCGAGTTTGTTGGTTACGATGCCGAGGGTGGTGATGAGAAGGGAATGGAGTTTGCGTCGAAAAAACCGGACGTCGTTGCTGGCAGCATGGCAGAATTTTCGAAAGATCGTTACGGTGTTGATGTGATGAAGGTTGAGATTCCGGTCAACATGAAGTTCGTCGAAGGAACGGCGAGTTATCAGGGCACGAAGGTATACACGAGAGATGAGGCCCTTGGTTTATTTCGCAAGACTGCGGAGGTGGCGCAAAAGCCATTTATCTATCTTTCGGCTGGCGTTAGCAATTCAGAATTCACAGAATCGCTAGAACTTGCGGGTGACTCAGGGGTCGAATTTGCAGGTGTCCTCTGTGGTCGAGCGACATGGAAAGACGGGATACCCATTTATGCTGAAGAAGGTGGGGAGGCGTTCCGTAGCTGGTTGCAAACTGACGGTGTGACGAACATCGGCAATGTTAATAAGGCACTGGGCGGTGCGACCTCATGGTTTGGTTCATACACTGCTGATTCTGTGACTACGTAAGTCATGCCATTGGTTTAGGCGCGGCGTCATCAAACGGCGAGATTGCGTGGCTAATTATCACTATCGACCAGATGTAATCGAGGCACTGTCCGCTCATGGTGTTAAGCCGAACCTAACGACACCGCCGGAATTAGTTCACGAGTTTGTCAGCGACTTGTATCGATTTGAACTACGGCAACTTCGCTACCGGCAGGTTCATGGTGAGATTCCTAAACACGAGTATTCTCGGTATGTCATAGAGCTTCGAAAGCAGTATCTGTTGATATCGGTGCCTCTACACCATTGGACTACGGTCGAGGAGGTTTGAAGAACGCTTTAACGAGGGACGCTGAACCCTGCGCCCGAACGCCGTTGATAGCGTTCAGGCGTGCTTGCGTTTAGTAATTCTGAGGTCGAGGGTACGCTGAACCGGACCGGACCGCTGTCAAGTGTAAAACCCTCCACGATGTTTATTTCAGGAAGTAGACCGTAAACGTCGATGTAATAGTCCAGACGTAAAAGGTTGTTATCCCCCTCTAATTCCGTAGCGCGGTCAAGTTGCTTTCTGATTCGGTCTAGGGAACCGGGAATACTTTGTATTTCCTGTGCTGATGCTTGGGACCCCACGTGAGCTTCTTGGGCCCACGCAGAAAACCCACAGATAGCGACGATGCCAGAACAGGCCATACCTAAATACAGACTTTTCATACTGATTAAGCTACCAAAAGCCTACGGTACGTCCGTGTTGTGGTTCTGTCAAGCCGACTACTCAGGTCATGTTTCCAGTGCCAGGCTGTTAGGATTGAGCGATGATTTTACTTGTCGCCGTGCTTCTGTTTGTTTCATTGGTGGCCGGTGTTCTGTGGCGTCTACGGCTCTCACGCAAGCACGAGGCGGCGTTGAGTCAGCGGTTGAGCACAGTTTTCGATAGAACGGAATCCGGGGTTTCGTTTTGGGATCAATCAGGCCGGTTGATTTGCTTTAACGATCGGTTTCAAGAGTTTTATCCTACGGTGACGTTAAACGACAGTATTGAGTTTGAGGATCTTCTACGTTTCACGGCATCCCGGGCTGTTTTCATTGTTGGCGAAGCTGAGACGGATAACTGGGTAAGTGAATGGCTTAACCGTTTCGGAAAATCGTCACAGCAGACGGTTGGTGCGCCAGATGGCCGGTGGATTGATGTGCGAACTAGTGGAACAGTCGGTGGTGAGATGTTGTTGATGTACACCGACGTAACCACAAGTCATACTGCCGCTGTAGCAGACACGAAGCGTGACACTCGTGCTGCTGAGCAATATGCAAGTCTAGAAATGTTACGTGGGGCGATTACTATCGGTCGTTCGTCGAAGTCATTTCACGCAGCGTGTCGTGAAATATTAGAACTGGTGGGGCGATGGGGTGACTGGCACGCTGGCACGGTTTATCTTATGGTTTCCGCGCAGAAGGACGCTGTTGTTTCCACGGGGCTGTGGTTTCAATCGGAAAAGGTCGCTTGGTCGTCTGATGCTTTGCAAGGTATTGATGCTTGTGCTGACGTTCCTGACGAGGTGATTCGACAGGTCTGTTCCTCTTGTTTGCCGGTGTGGGTTGGAAACCTTGGTGTAGATCCTCGCTTGTCAGATGCGCGACGATCTGCACTCGGTCAAGTCAGGTCTCTGTGTGCGATTCCCGTTGTGTCTAAGGATCGCGTTATTGCAGTCGCGGAATGGTTTGTGCAAGTTCCCGTTCCTCGAGACGAGAACAGGGAAGCGCTGATGTTTGAAGCGGTCGGCCAACTTGCCGCTGTATTTGAACGAGAAGAGTCTGCGAAGGCTTTTCGTGGATGAGATCGGAGCCCTGTCTTCTGATGATCAGTCGTGCAGTGTTGAAATGCGGTGCAGGAGCCGTTCCGCCGAGTCTTCAATCGACGCCGATCCATCAATGAGCAGGTCGGCAAACTGACGCGTTGGGTCAACATACGTTAGATACATTGGCCAGACGGTATCTTCCCACTGTGTCCTAATCGATGCTTCGCTACCACCCCGTTCTTGGATGTCTCTGTGAAGTCGCCGAGTTAATGCGAGTTTGTTACTCGTTGTGACAAAAGCGGCAATATCTGATTGTGCTCGGAGTGTTGCCCAATAAAGCGCAAATAAACCCTCAACTACTAAATATTTTCGTGGTGATACAGGTTGTGTTTCTTCGTTTCGTTGGTGGGTTTGATAGTTATATTTGGGTCGTTCAATGGAGTGTCCGTTCAATAGTGAGTTGATATGTTTGTTGAGCAATCGATAATCTAAGGCATCCGGCGAGTCAAAATTTCCGGCGAGTGGGTCGTCTCGTTTAATGTGGCGGCGGTCTCGGTAGTAAGCGTCTATAGGGACAACAGTAGTCAACGTTGGTCCGAGTACGGCGCTAAGGTGTTGAGCGATACTGGTTTTTCCGGCGCCAGATCCCCCACCAATCAAGATCAGTGTTGACTGGCTCGTTGCACTTGTGGTCGCCGAATGGTCGGGTGGGTGTGACATGCCGTTATCGTAATGCAGACCGCATAGTCGAAATGCTAGTGGGACGCTTTCACAGGTTTTACGCGAGCGACACAACCCTTGTGGTATAGAATCCCCGCCATGACGGAAGCGGCGACACCCGGGAGGCCCGCAACTGGACGACCAGACACTTCGGAGGCCACGGCCCCTGATCTACGTGAGCACGGTGCTCCAGTGCGGGGTGAGCCTCAAACATCGACACGGCGTCTATTTGTTCAACTCCATGTGTTTACCGAGTGCCTGTCCACCGACGCAGTGATTAGTGAGGTTCGTGGCAGCGGTCTGGATGCAGCTGTTTATGCCGACCTGAACGATCCCCGTGGCGTGGGGGTGTTGTTGATGAGTGAAGACCCTGCACAATTTGCTGAGGCGGGCCGTGCCTTGTTACTGGGTGATTCTTTTACGGCCCTGACCCCTCGCTCGGATTTGACGATGATTGGTCGGACATATTCTTCGGGTCGCGAGGCCGACCTTAACGATTTTTTACTTCAGAAAGTACCACGAAATGTTCTTCACCCAGAACATACGTGGGCGGTTTGGTATCCGCTGCGTCGAATAGGTGCTTTTAACCAGTTGCCGCGTGTTGAGCAGGGAAAGATTCTCATGGAGCATGGGATGCTTGGTCGGCGTTATGGGGAGGCTGGTTACGCCGTTGATGTCCGTCTTGAGTGTCACGGCCTCGATCGGGATGACAATGAATTTGTCATTGGCCTTATCGGACCTGATCTGTATCCCCTGTCGAAACTTGTAAAGGACATGCGTGCGACGAGGCAAACGTCTGAATTTATCCAGCAGATGGGTCCCTTTTTTGTCGGAAAGGTTTTGTTTCAGTC
>CAZWKO010000074.1:0-9821 GCA_964634925.1 uncultured Vicinamibacteraceae bacterium | reverse complement strand
AGGTGTTCGCCCCGGAGTTCGCGCAGTTGCGCGACCTGTGTCTGTACCCCGTACGCCTCAGTGAGCGAAAGACGTAATCCATCAGCAAACAGAGTGCCCGGTGTCCGGGCGTCATAGTCACGCAGCATTTGGTCTGCGAGTCGGGTGATGTTGTTGGTCTTGGCCATGGCCCCGGTCAAAAGGATAGCTGGCATTGTAGTGCTATGGGCGGCTGCCGAGGCTGCGTTGAAGCTTTTCGCGATAACCAACCCAACCGTGCTAAAAGTCACAACATTTATCCGTTGCTTTAATTTAAGATCAGCCCTCATTCGGATCAGATCATTAGGAGGACACTCAATGCTAGGCGACTTGTTGTACGAGGAGACGGGACAGGTGACGGGTATGGAGGTGCTACAACCTGAAGATGGTGCTGTCGTCGTTAAGGTGTCGTTGCAGGCGTCCGGTACGATACAGGGTGTTGCGCACACATCGATGTGGACGTATATATCGACAACCCGTGCGGATGGATCTACGTTTGATCACGGTCGAGGCGTGATGACGACGGCGGACGGCGACGTCGTACATGTGGTTGGGCGTGCGTCAGGTCAATCCGGTGGCCCCGGGAGTCCTATTCGTGCGCGCGGAGCATTTCACTTTCAGACGAATTCAGACAAATTGTCCAGACTAAACAGTCTTGCCGGAGTGTTCGAATACGACATCGACCCGGATGGAAATTCGAAGGGCAAGATTTGGGAATGGACGTAGTCGTCGTATGACCCTGCTCCCCAAGGCGGCGTAGACAACACCTACCGACCGAGTGAGCGGCCTGTTCTAGGGCAGGCGTTATGCAACGTTCACAAGAATCGTTGGGTTGTGATGCATCTCGTAGTAGTCTGCGTTGGTTCGATAATTATCATCAGAAGAAAAATTATTTACTTTACGACGTAGCTTCTCAATGACGACAGATCGTCAGGAGGAAAACCGATGTTAGGTGACTTGTTGTACGAAGAGACGGGACAGGTGACAGGTATCGAGGTGTTGCCCCCCGAAGATGGTGGCGTTGTTCTTAAGGTCTCGCTGCAAGCGACCGGAACGATTCAAGGTGTTGCGCACACATCGATATGGACGTACACATCCACGACCAGGACAGACGGCTCCGTCTTTGGTCAGGGGCGTGGCGTCATGACGACCGCAGATGGTGACGTGGTGCATTTGCTTGGCCGTGCCTCGGACCAATCGGGTGGGCCGGGGAGCACGACTCACTACCGTGGAGCCTTTCATTTCCAGACGGCCTCGGAGAAATTTTCCCGGTTGAACGGTATTGCCGCGGTGTTTGAATACGACGTTGAGGCGGACGGCAGCTCAAAGGCAAAAATTTGGGAGTGGACGTAATCGGCGGGTAGTGTCGATCGAGACTGATGAAGGTTGGCTTTATTGGTTTGTTGGATTGCCTGCGCTCTTGGCTGGGGGGAATGCTCCCCCCAAGTGATTTCTCCGAATTCGGAAACGTCCGTTACGGTCACACGCGGTCAGTCGCTGGTTTTCGAGTGCTGTACACCTTTGAGCGCGTACGGATAATCAGTCGGTCGCCGACAACAGCTGGCGACGCCATGGCCATCTCATCCTCGTTCGCGTGTTTATCGTGACTCCAGTCCGTCCGCCGACATTGTCTCCCTGCGTGGAGAGGTGCATCGATAGTTATGTTACGGGCGTTTGCCATAGGCCAGCGCTCGCCACAACCATTCTGCAGGTCCAAATCGATAGCGCGCGAGCCACCCGAGACTAAACCACACTTGGAAAGTCCAGACAATCAGAACGATGGGATACAGTTGCCAGCGCTCAAGCGTGCCAACCAGTGCGAATCCGGCTCCAGTAAACACCACCAAGCCGATGAGCGACTGGATTAGATAATTCGTCAGGGCCATCCGGCCAACTGCCGCAAGTGCTGTCCGTACTCGCGGTAACGCGTCAGACTTGCAGATGGCCATGATGGCGCCAAGATACCCCAACGCCATTCCGAGGCGTCCGAGATGGTAGGTCGGAATAAACATGGCGAATGTCGAAAAGAGTTCTAAGTTCCCTGCAAAAGCAACCTGCAATTCCCAGAGATTAGTCAGCAAGCCGATCCCGAACCCGGTTGCAGCAAGCCGCAGGTACCAGTGTCGGGATCGAGATGCATCCAGAATGCCCAGTTTAAAGAGGGCCATGCCGAGAAGCATCATGGCGAATGCATCCGGGATCAGGGCAAAAGCGACAACGACGAAATTTGAGGCACTCCAGATAAAAGCAGTGTGGTAACTATCGCGTCGTTGGACAAGTTCTTCTTGTTGGTCTTCCGTCGATGGATTACTTGAGGCATCAAACTCTGTCCAGGCGATATCCCCGGTTAATTTTAGTTGCTCTAAACCGTACGGAGCGGCAACACCGAGCACTCCAACCATGAGTGTGATAAGGAATGCACTGGCAATCATTAAGGCGCGTGGCGACCAGTCACGAACGAAATAAAGGATGACCCCTACCAACGCGTAGACGACCAGGATGTCGCCGTACCAGAGCAGGAGGAAGGCATCGACGAGACCGAACGCTAGGAGCCAAAGATGACGCTTAAAGTGCAGCGCCTTCGTGCCGATTTTTCGTTTACTCATCAAGAGCAGGACCCCGGCCCCAAACAGCATCGAGAAGAGGCAGCGCATCGCACCCTCCACGAGGACGCTCATCGAGGCCCACGTGCTGAGGTTGAGGAATTCATCCATCGCCGTCTCGCCAACCGGGATGAGTGGATTGAACGCGCCGGCACTGTGCAGCCCGAACGCGAGGATATTGATGAGGAGGATACCGAGCAGGGCGAAGCCTCGAAGCACATCAAGCGATTCGATCCGACCGCTTTTCCCTATTGGTGAGATCTCTGCTTGAACGGATGCTGTGGACATGATTGTTTCTTTTGAGGGAGGTCCTTAGATTGGCAATGAGTAAGCACTCACTTACTCTACGCTGACGATCAAGAAAAGTTCAACAGCTAAATTCACTCAGCCAAAGCGACGTCGGGTGGAACCAAAGTAGTGACCAATTGACACGGGACTGTCATCTGGCTTGTTCCAGAACATAGCGTGCCACCTGTTCGTGGGTGGCGAACCAGACATTCCCAACCGATTGGATGTGCGAAATCAGCTCTTCAAGAATCAGAATGCGCGAGCGGTGTCCAATAATATGAGGATGTGTTGTGAGCAGAAACATCGTGCCTTCTTCGTAGGCTTGATCGAATTCGTCGATATAGACCTGGAGTAAGTCGCGTGGTGACGTATAGCTTGACCCGCGCGGATTGAGCAGCGGTGCGTCGTCAAGAATCCATTCGACCGGCAGTTCGACGATGCCCGTCGCTTCACCGTTCTGAACCAGTTCGTAAGGCCGATCATCGGCCATTAATGAACTGTCATACAGAAATTCGAACCCTCTGATAATACGGAGTGTATTTGGACTGAAGTTCCAGGACGGTGCCCGGTATCCAACGGGTCGCCGCCCCGTGACGTTCTCGAGATAGTCGGTCGCTTTACCGATCAGGTCTCGTTCCGTCTCAGCATCTAACTCCGTATTCAATTCATGAATCCATCCGTGGACCCCGAATTCATGCTGTCCCGACCGTTGTATGACGTCAACCATGTCAGGTTGCAGGATGAGGCTGACCGCCGGAATAAAAAACGACGCCGGAATGTTATGCCGATCGATCAGATCGACCACGCGCTGTAGACCAACACGGGCTCCGTATTCTCCTTGGGACATTGCCCCGATCGAAGGATTGTCACTTCGGGCGAGCAATATGGTGTCGTTGTCAACATCAAACGACAGCAAGACGGCGACGCGAGCACCGTTTGGCCAACGCTCAGGCTGCAAACTGCGGCCAGCTCGGACTCGATTTGCGATCGCTGCGATCTCATCCGTGTCTAGTCGAACTCCTGGTTGGTCTACCTGAGCCGCGCCAGGCGTTACGAGTACCATCAACAAAGAGACTGTAATCGCGCCAAAAGCCTTTTGAAGCATGTGTGATCCCCCCTTACGACACCATTTGCTTGTGAGCAGTCTAAACCGTGAAAATTAACCGGACGAAAAATAGATTGTTATTGCTGTGGTCGCTCGGGATGTTGAGGTGAAGAGTTGAGTGCATTGCGTGTTCCATTACGACATCGGGGCCTTGGCAGGGGCGTCATGGGTCTGGTGTTGGCTGGTGTTGTTACCGGGTGTCAATCTTCTGAGTCGATGTCGTCGATGGAGGCTACTGACGCGATGCCAGAAGTGGTTGATGCCCGGACTTTATTTGGCGGGACTTGGAAACTCGCCCGAGTGGAGCGGTATGACCAGCGGGGCGAACTGCTTCCGGATTTTGTCCATCAGGAGATAGGACAGCCAGGGGCGCTCGGTTATTTGATGTACGACGGTGAGCGGATGGCAGCGGTTGTGCAGCAGGCCGAGCGCGCAGTGAGCGTTGGTGATGTAGTAACACCTGAGGAAGCACTCGCGGCGGTTGAGAGCTATTCAGCCTATTTTGGGTCCTATTCGGTCGACACGGAAAACCGCTACGTTATGAATAAGGTGCTAGGCAGTCTGAATCCACGTGGGGCTGGTGGGGACACGCAGCCGTTCTATAAGTTTGTCGAGAATGAACTTGTCTTGACGCCAAGTCTGCAATGTCCTGATTCATTTCTGACAGACCGCGGATGCGGTTATGGGACGACCGGTATCCAATTGCGGAGTGTCTGGGAGAAGTTCGCGCTGTCGCCCGCTAGTGACATCGATTCAAGGTTTCTTGGGTTTTGGGAAATCGACAGGGTTGAGAGACGGACGGCCGACGGTCGTGAGGTGCCGACTCCACAGTATGAGCAGGGTTATCTCATTTATATGCCGTCTGGCCACATGATGGTTCACCTCATGCGACCGGATCGTGCGTTTTACGAAGGGGCGCGTCCGACGGCGACAGAAGCTGCTGCTGCAATGCGGGGCTATGTCAGTTACGTTGGTTCGTTCACGGTGGACGGCAACGCGACCGTGGTCCTGCACCGACGGGACGGCCATCTCAATCCAAACAGGGTCGGTGACGAGGTATTTCGATCTTTTGAGTTTCACAACGACCAGCTGATCCTGAAGCCGCCTGCCGCAAACGTAGATGGTCAAGTGCTACAGACAGTTGTGTACTGGAACCGTCTCAGTGTTTTGAATTCTGACTGAATGGCGTCCGGTGGTACACCACGTATCGAAAACGGTTGTTACACTTCTACAATGCCTTCGGAATTAGTGACCCTGGACAGCGCTGACGTACTTGAGGACGTCATTGCCACGTCAGAGGAACGATTAGTCCTCTTGTTTAAACACAGCGTTACGTGTGGGACGAGTGCGCAAGCCTACGATGAATTAGTGGAGCACCTCAGCACCGGTCAGCATACGACTCAATACGTCATCCTGACCGTGCAGACGCATCGGGAGCTTTCGGATGCTGTAGCTACGCGTTTTGAGGTGCGACATGAAACGCCGCAAACGTTGTTGATTCATAAAGGTCAGGTGGTGTGGGCAGCCTCCCACTTTAGTGTGACCGCTGAGACCATTAAGGCTGCGATCGATCAGTATGCGTCCAACAGGTCGATGGCCTAACTGGAGTTGCGAAAGGTTTGATGACGTTACTACGCGATGTCGATGAGGTTCCGCCGAAAAAGCCGACGGGGACCTATG
This sequence comes from uncultured Vicinamibacteraceae bacterium, assembly GCA_964634925.1. Lineage (GTDB taxonomy): Bacteria > Acidobacteriota > Vicinamibacteria > Vicinamibacterales > UBA8438 > DTWD01. Next base: position 4,127 of record CAZWKO010000074.1, on the reverse strand, counting down.
CGCTGATCACTGTCCTTCTGATTGCTGGCGCCACGTACATGTTTTTGTTTAGAACCTCGACAGACCTTGATCCAGATGGGAGGGCAGGGGCCCCGACAGCAACGGTACCTGTGGATGCGCCGGCATCACCGGCAGCACCGAGTGAATCGGGCCTGCCTTCTTTGGAACCGGATCGTTCTGAGCCGCTGCCTCCGACAGAAGAGCCAGTCGTTGAGGTAGAACCAGACCCGGTGACGGCGCCGCCACCACCTGTACTGCAGGTAGTCGCTGATGTCGATGGCGCTGATGTGTTTATTGATCGGAGTTATGTTGGCACAACACCATTTGAATCCACTACGCTCGGTCCTGGGCGATACCGGGTCAACGTGTCTGCGCCCGGCTACGAAAGTTACGAAGAGGATGTTGAGATTGGCGGAGAAACGGCCTCGATTGTTGTGACATTCAGGCAGGTGTCTCTCGATGAGCGCGTGGCGGTCATACACAAACACCGATTCGGTGATTGTTCCGGAGACCTGGTCGCCAATACGAGTGGTCTGCAGTATCAGACGAGTGACGACGATGCCTTCGAAGTGACGCTCGAGGCTATGGAGGAGTTCACGATCGATTATCTTGAACACAACTTACGCATCAAGGTACGAGATGGTCGCACGTACAATTTCACCGATGAGCAGGGAAATGCGGATGCGCTGCTCGTGTTTCACCGGACAGTCGAAAACGCGAGGCGCCGTCTTGCCTCGGGCGATAGGCCGGTCTTGCCATAAGACGTTTGAGTCCCAACAGAAAGCATGACGAGCGCACAGTAGACGACGCACGGTTTTTGAGGCGTCGTATTGACTACGGTGATAGGAGAGGTTTAAATCGTTGCGCTTTACGGCCTAATTAGGAAGCGGCGAGTTTTGATTGTCCCCACCAAACAAAGGCTCGCACGAACATTTTATTGTGTTAGGAATGAAATTTATGACGAACAGACAGCAGAAGAGTTTTTCTTGTACTCGATGGGCCAGGAGCCGTCGAATTGGCGGCTTTCATCCAGCAGTAATCGCCCTTGTGGCTGTGGCTGTTGGTACGAGCCTCGCAATAGTGAGTTCAGGGACACTTGGGGCCTTTTCGGCCGCCCAAGATCTTTCGTCTTCGGGAGATTTTTCGTCGGTTGAGATTCGGACGGAACAATTGAGTGACAGAGTACATTTTCTCGCGCCTGACCCTGGGTTGGGAGGCAACATGCTGGTGTCAGCTGGCGAAGATGGCATTCTTTTAGTCGATACGGATTTCATGCAATTATCAGAAAAGATAAAAGCGGCGATCGCAGAGATTCAGTCTGGCAAGGTCGACTTTATGGTCAATAGTCATTATCACTATGACCATGCGAGCGGGAATGCTGCGTTCGGGTTGGAGTCGGTGATTGTTGCTCACGAAAGTATTCGTCGACGTCTGATGGAGGGGAGAGAGGCGGGAGCAAATTTTCGCGTGAGCCCGACGCCAGTCGAGGCACTCCCTGTGCTTACGTTCGAGGATAGTGTGACGTTTCATTGGAACGGCGAACAAATTGACGTGATCCATACATCGAATCCGTCTCACACTGATGGTGACACGGTGATCTTTTTCCGTGACGCCAATGCGATTCATACGGGAGATCAGTATTTGAACCTTAATGGGTTTCCGTATATCGATCACGATGTTGGTGGAAGTGCGCTCGGACTTAGGGATAACATCGTTGAAATTCTAGGAATGATTGATGACGAGACCAAGGTGATTCCTGGGCATGGTCCAATCGCGACGAAGGTCGACCTGCAGTTCTACCATGACCAGGTTGCAGAATCGATTCAGTTTATTGAGGACGCACGGAGCACAGGGAAGTCGCTGGAAGCGATCCAGGCAGATGGACTGCCAGCCAAATTTGCTGGGTACGACGGGTTTCAGACCGAATCAGCTTGGATCCAGTATGTTTACGCGAGTCTTGAGAACGGTATGTAGTCGGCCAGGGGTTCGACCGGGGTTCTGCACTCTGCGAATGCAGGCAGTTCGCTCGCCAAATTAAACAGGTAGTGGCCCGGTTGCAGTGTGCTGATGTTGGCATTCTGATACTGAAGGAGGCAGGGATGAAGCGAAGCATGTGTTTAGGCCTTGTAACACTTTTTGGACTGTCTGCAACGGTAGCGACGTACGAGGTGCGTCAGGAGCGTGCGAGTCTGATCGTTCGCGACGTCGGCACCAACCTCTACATGCTCGCGAATGCACCGTCTGTGTAGGGAATGGGGGGCGGCGGAAATACCGCAATCTTTGAGACCGCAGATGGCGTTGTGTTGGTCGATACAAAGATTAAGGGGTATGGGCAGGATATTCTGGCTGCTGTTCGTGGAATCACTGATAAGCCCGTTACGACGATTATCAATACCCACACTCATTGGGACCATACTGGAACCAATAACGAATTCCCGGACACGGTGAACTTTGTGGTGCACGAGAATACGCGTGCCCATATGGCGAGTCAGGCATGTGACGACGGTGCTGGCTTTGACGGTGGGTCCATCAAGAACTGTAATGAATTCAAAGGTGCTAACGAGAGATTTTTACCGGGAACGACGTATACAGATACATTGACACTCTTTAGTGGACCAGACCAAATCGATCTGTATCACTTCGGACGTGGGCATACAGATGGAGATACCTTTGTGGTCTTCCGAGCTGCAAAAACCATGCACACTGGAGATATGTTCCAGCGATTGGGCATCCCGTTTATCGATGTGCCGAACAGTAACGGGAGCGCGACTGAGTTTGGTGACACCTTGGCTAAAGCTGTTGCCGGTATTCCTGATGTTGATACGGTGATTCCAGGCCACAATCCAGTGCCGGTCACGTGGAGCGATTTTGCGGCTTTTAGTCGTTTTTACAGTGACATCGTGAGTCGGACGCAGGAAGGGAAGGCCGCTGGCCGGTCGGTCGATGAGATTGTCAGTGCCTACAGTCTGCCAGCTGCGTATAGTCAGTTTTCTGCGCCTGAACGGAGTCTTCGAGCGACGGTCCAATATGTTTTTGATGGTCGCTAGTTGTCTACGCTAAAGATTGTGAGATGAAACAAGGGCGGTATTACCACCCTTGTTCGTAAGAGACTTAACCTTGGCCTGCAGCGTGACGGACCGCTTCAAGGACAGGATCCTTCGCTTCGTTCCAAGGGACAAGTTCGACAACTTCATTCGTGAACATCGGGAAAAAGCTGGCTGCAATCGCGAGTGCGGTCGTCTTGGATTCTGCCGTGAGCCGTGCGTAGCCCTCTGTCGGTGTCACTAGGTGAAGATCATGTAAGTTGCCAGATTCAAGTAAGGCCTCGGCCGTGGCTGTCGATTCTTCCCACATCGCAAGATTTTCTTTTGGATCACTAGGCCAGAGAGCGGGGTTGGCTTTGTAATGAAGTTGATAAAGAGGCATGCTGGTCTCCTGTGTGAAAAGTCTGTTGCTATTGATTATGAATTGAATTAAATATCATGACCCTCAAATCGTATCGGTGGAACGTTACTGGGCAGTCTTCATTTAAGCAGTGAGGTGAGCGATGGCAGAAAATAGCGGTATTCAAGCACATAAGCAGTCGTTAGCTGGTCTACCCGGATTGTTAAAAATAGTACTGTCTGACGATTTACAGTCTCAGCATCTAATGTTTCAGTTGGCGCCGTCGCGCTCACATATTATGTGGAATGTCGGTCATCTCGCCTGCGCCTTTGACCAAATTGTAAGTCCGGTTGTTGGTCTCGATAGTAAATTTGATGGGGCGTATGTTGGGATGTTCGGTATTGGTAGTCAGCCGGTGACTGACATTGCGGCGTACCCCTCGTTGCAGGAATTGACGGGTCTTTTTGAAACGGTCGTTGGCTCAGTGCTGGCGAGGCTGGATTCTCTGAGTGATGCTGATTTAGCAAATGTATTACCTGAGTCGTCCCCCGTGAAAGAATTGTTTCCGACGCTTGGAGCGTTGTTGGGTGCGGCGGTTTTTCACGCTGGATATCACACCGGTCAGATTGCGCTTCTCCGTCGTGCTCAAGGATTACCTAGTGGTATGGGAATGTAGTTGCTGTGTCGGGGTCGTGAACTAAAGGTTGCTTGGTCGTTTTACCGGTAGTCCGCGCCAGTCAGAC
>CAZWKO010000073.1:0-9854 GCA_964634925.1 uncultured Vicinamibacteraceae bacterium | reverse complement strand
TTTGGTTAATTATGACGATTGCGGTGACAGCATATGCTTGGTTTGTGATCGCAAGATGGGCAAAGAAAAAGATGCGAAACAACAATCCCTCTAAAACTAATTCACTGTTTTAAAACACTCCATAACCGTCGAGTCTACCCGGTCACGGTTGAATACATCAGAATGCCAAACTACATAACCAACGCATTCACAAAACTTCATAAACTTAAAGCACGCCGGAAACCAACAGTAATCTCTTTATTCTCTGGGTGTGGTGGGCTTGATTGGGCATTTCACAAGGCCGGTTATAACTTGGTCTGGGCAAATGATTCTAATGAAAACGCAGTCCTCTCGTTTCAGAAAAACATTTCCGACAAGATTGAAGGGACGTCAATAGAGGACGTAAATTTTGAAGCACTGCCTTCAGCAGACATCATTTTGGGTGGGTTTCCATGCCAAGATTTTTCCCAGATATGGAAAAAACCCGGTCTCCATGGCACTCGCGGAAATCTTTATTCCTATTTTGCCGAAATAGTTTCTAAGAAAAAACCAAAGCTATTTATCGCAGAAAACGTCAAGGGCCTCCTAAGCGCGAACAACGGCCGCGCGATAGAAACAATTATTCAAGAGTTTCGGGAGGCCGTAGAACCTGGGTATTTGGTGATTCCGAAACTGGTAAATTTCGCCGATTATGGCGTGCCCCAACTGCGTGAAAGAGTGCTTCTATTTGGAATACGGCTCGACACTGACTTTGATTTTTGTCTGCCTGCTACATCTCATTCCCGTGGTGGGACCGGAGGGAAAAAACCTTGGGTTTCAGCAGGAAAAGCGCTGGCCGACATAGGAAAAAATGCTAAAAACAAAGAGCGTATGAATATCGCACCACGCACAATAAAAATCCTAGAAAAGATCCCTCCAGGCGGTAATTTTACCAATATTCCAAAAGATGACCCTTTGTATGTCAAAGGGATGATTAGTCATGTTTACAGACGGCTTCACCCACAGGAACCATCCAAAACCATTATTGCCGGCGGGGGCGGGGGCACCTGGGGATACCACCACAAAGAACCTAGAGCGTTGACTAATCGCGAGCGCGCCAGGATTCAAGGGTTTCCCGACAACTTTGTTTTCGAGGGATCTTTTGGGGAAATTCGCCGGCAAATCGGAAACGCCGTTCCTCCTGTAGGCATGATTCCTTTCGTCAATGAAATATCTAAGTTGTTTAACAAGGAACGCCGCGACTACAAAACAATTGACCTGGGGGAAGTAAACAAGGAGCTGTCTAGGCTTACACCGAAACAATTCATTCGGCAGGTGAACACAACATCAGAATTATCGATGAGCGACATTATTACGCAGCTTGCGAGATCAATTTAGTTGAACGAGATACTCGTCAACCAATGCGGAGGGCTCTAGGTCAGCGCATTTTTGTATGTATTCGAGCTTGTTTTTTGTAAATGCTATTTTGCTAACAGCAATGCTCTTTTGGTCTATTTTTTCAATAACGGCCGACGGTACAAAATAGAGTTCATATGCACCGAACCCAACTTTATGTATTCCAATTACGATATCCGAATTGTCTAAAGAGTATGAGTATTGCTTGGATTCATTCACGCGAGGATCGTAATTTCGATCTACTCCTCCTCTGTTTCCACCCGTAAAACTAATACTTGTTTGCGCGGTCTTGACTTGAGCGCGGATCGACACGTGCGTTTTTTTTGAGGTAGGCACTTGATTTCTCATCGTAATAATCAAGTCATGAGAAGATTGTTCATGTGCAGATAACATCGTATCTGGGTAGTAGGGAAGCAGTAGGCCAAGAGTTATCAGCTCATTTGCTTTTCCAACAATTGCACTTTTTTTGCCGGACATAATTAGGAGCCTCCTCGACAAGAACTTCATTGTAAATCTAACCGTCGCACGTACATAACAAGAAGGAAGTAAAGTACGTCTTTCGCGCTTTTGAGCGCTGTCACTTACTAGATGTCGTTCCTTAAACAACTGAATCCAGAACAGCGTGAGGCCGTTTTACACCGCGACGGCCCTCTCTTGATCTTGGCAGGGGCTGGCTCAGGCAAAACACGGGTTATTTGCTATCGCCTGGCCTACCTAATCGGTGATGGGCACGCCGAACCAGACCAAGTACTTGCGGTTACCTTTACCAATAAAGCTGCTGAAGAAATGCGGGGCCGTGTTGAGCAGTTGCTCGAATCTGAATCACCACGTCTCTGGATTTCGACGTTCCATGCCTTTTGTGCACGCCTACTCCGTCGCGAAGGGCCGCGCATTGGCCTGTCTCGGGACTTTGTTATTTACGACTCTGTCGATCAATTAAGTGCGGTGCGTCAAGCCATGCGCGACTTAAACGTGGACGACAAAATCACACCACCGCGGTCTTTGCTCTCACGAATCAGTCATGCCAAGAACCGCATGGAAAGCGCTTCGGACATTCGTCAGAACAGTCACGGGTTCGGTGACGACCAATTGGCCGCCGTCTACGAGCGGTATCTTCAGACCCTCACCCAAAGTGGGGCTCTCGACTTCGACGATTTATTACTGAAAGCGGTAACCCTTTTTGAGACGTCGGACGACGCACGCGCACGGTATGCTGATCGGTTTCGCTACGTGATGATTGACGAGTACCAAGATACGAATAGACCACAATACATGCTGATCCGACTGCTCACCGATCAGCACCGTAATTTATGCGTTGTCGGCGATCCCGACCAATCAATCTATAAATGGCGCGGTGCGGATTTACGAAACATTCTCGACTTCGAAGAAGACTATCCCGAAACGACGGTTGTTCGGCTGGAACGTAATTACCGATCAACACAGGTCATTCTTGACGCCGCCACCAACGTCATCAGTCGCAATCAAAACCGCAAAGAGAAACAACTCCATGCCGAACGAGATGGTGGAGACCCTGTTATCTGCCACCGGGCCAATGATGAACTCGAAGAAGCCGATTTCATCCTAAGGCAGATTCGGGCCGGTTTAGAAGCTGATATCGACAAGGCTGCTGTGCTCTATCGAACCAATGCGCAGTCACGGGCCATTGAAGATGCATTGACACGCGAAGCCATCCCATATCGTGTCATAGGCGGCGTGCGCTTTTACGAACGTAAAGAAGTGAAAGATGCCCTCGCCTATTTAAAACTCGTCTTAGCCCCAGACGACGACGTTAGCTTGCGACGCGTGATTAATGTACCGGCGCGGGGTATCGGAAAAGGCGTCATGGCTGGATTGTCAGGGATTTCTGTCGAGCCAGAGGAGAACTCTCCTCTTTTTGAAGGCGTAGACCTTGATTCCGAACCGCCAGTTGCCTCACTCTGGAACCGGCTCGTGCGAGCGACCGACAACCGTTTACTCCCCAGTCGTTCGATTAAGGCTCTGTCGCGATTCCGAGAACTCTTGACCTCTCTACGTGAAAATATTTCAACTGAACCTGCTTCCGTCGTTCTGGGAAAAGCCCTCGATCAGAGTGGGTATATACAAGCTTTACGTGACGATGGGAGCGAAGAAGCTGAAAGTCGCATTGCAAATTTGGCTGAACTCGTCTCTGCTGCTCGCGATTACGAGTTGCGCGATCCTGATGCTAGCCTGGGCGGCTTCGTCGACCGCCTCTCGCTCTTATCCGAGGCCGACGAAGAAAATGGTCCGAACAATGCACGGGTGTGGTTGATGACGCTGCACGCTGCGAAAGGGCTTGAGTTTCCCCTCGTCGTCATCGCAGGAATGGAAGACGGGTTGTTCCCGCATGCTCGCGCGACCGCAGACGACGATGAATTGGAAGAGGAACGTCGGCTCTGTTACGTCGGCATGACCCGCGCCGAATCGACGCTCGTATTAACCAGTGCGGCCAGGCGACGCGTGTTCGGAGAATATCAGTCAACGGAACCGTCTCGATTTTTTGACGAAATCCCCGAAGAGCTCGTCACGATCATTGAACCAACCTATGGCCCGGCTCTCTTCGGTTCGTCCTCCAGCGGACGGCCCGGGCAACGACGACGACGCTCACGACGAGCACCCTCAGTAGACTCGCCACCGTTTGCATATGACGAAGCTGATGAAGATCAGTCTGCCGGGGGAATCTCTCGTGGAGCGCGTGTTCGTCATCCAACATTTGGCACTGGCACGGTCGTCAACGTCGAAACATTAACTGGAGACGTCAAGCTGACTGTCCGGTTTAATCTGGTCGGTGAAAAAAAACTGTTGGCTCGGTACGCCAAACTCGAACGTGTCTGAATCGCTGTACGATCAGTTCCCAGGTCTTGAAAATAATGCCGATTAAATGTCACCAAGAACCGAGTGAAGCAAGCTCATGATGATTTGAGGGAAAATTCCTAGCGTGAGTGAGACAATGGCAATAAGCACCAGTGGTACCGTCATCGTAAGGGGCGGATCCGACAGATCCTTATTTTCAAGGGCCGGGTTTAACGGACCGAAGAAAATCTGCCGAGCTGCGTTAAACGAGTAGGCAACCGTCAACAACACTGCGACTAGCCCAACGAGGGCAATCACGACGCCGAACGGCCCGATCAATACCGCTCTTTCAAAAATTCCTGAGAACATAATCCATTCGGCCGTAAAACTACTAAACGGTGGAAACCCAGACAGCATCATGCACCCTGCGATCCAAAGAGCAGCCGTCACTGGCATGCGTCTTGCGAGACCTCCCATCTGTCGAATATCTCGCACGCCCGTGGCGTACACAACGAGGCCCGCGGTAGAAAAAAAGACCGCTTTGCCCATGATGTGACTTAGAAAGAAAAACATCCCGCCCTGGACACTGCTACTCGTCAATGCAGCAAGACCAAGCACGGAATAGGCAATCTGGCTGATGGTAGAACAAGCGGCAAGACGCTTGATATCCGTTTGTGCCATGGCAAGCAGCGATCCATAGACCATGGTCACAAGTGAAAGCACCATCAGCGGTGCACCAAACTGTTGGAAGTCACTACCTAACGGAAGCACCACGACTCTAATGAGCACGTAAACCGCAAGATTTGCGTAAACAGCGAGCAAGCCAGCAATGCATGTGGGGTGTTCAGCATGTACTGGAGGCATCCAGACGTGAAACGGCACAATCGCCAGTTTCATCAAGAGACCAACAAGAAACAGAAAGATCGTCGCAGTCACAAAAGGCGAGTCCTTCATGTGGCTGAGTTCCGAAATATTCCAACTCCCAATTTGGTCGTAGACCAAAAGTGACGCCGCCAAGAACAAGAGCGCTCCGATGATCCCCCATGCCAAACTGATGAACGCAACGCGGACCCGTTCCCGATAACCGAAATAAGCCATTAAGAAGAACAGCGCGACCGTGAGGACTTCCATGAAAAAGTACAATGGAATCAAGTTGGTACTCAGGATTGTGCCGATAAACCCGACTGGGAAGAGCGGCATTAAATAGAAGAACCTCACGTAATGCCGCTCTCGCCCCAACTGGTCTTCATCGGCGTAGAGATTTTCAATCCGACGTTCGATATACCGAATCGAATAGACCGCCAGAGCAGCACACAACAGCATCACAACAGCTAGTGTCGAAATGCTGAGGCCGTCTGCTAGCAGGCCCAAACGGATTGCTTCTGGGATCTGGATGTTGGGAGCAACAACTCGATATTCCTCAACAATTACCTTGCCTCGACTGACGGTCGCTGCGGCGACCAGCACTAGCACCGTCGTGTACAACAGTGCCCCCGACGTGACCCATCCAGCAAATCGACCAATTCGATGTCGCAGAACAAAAACGACGACAGACGCAAGAATTGGAGTCAGCAGAATTTGCAGAAGCAGGGCTGGCATTATTGAGCACCACCAGCACCGAGAAACATATAGGTGAGCAACAGGACGAACAGGACCAGCACATACGACACGTTATAAAACAGTTCTTCTGTATCTGCCCGCAGTCGATGAACAAACCGTTCCGCCTTCACAATAAACAGCCTGGGAAATTGACGGTGAACAAGGGTGTTAAATTTTGCCTCGACATTCTCAGCAACGAACGTGGCCACTTGAGAAATACCGCCAATGAACATGCGACGGTAGAAAGCGTCGATAAACCATCGTTTCCATAAGAACGTATAAACCACCGTCGCAAGTCGAGATTTTTCAAGAAATTCTTGAGTAGAAACTTTGCGCGCGATAAACAGGTAATAGGCGGGAAGCGCGCCCGCTAAAAGAAACAGTACCGACAGAATTGGAACTATTTGATGGAAGATTGAGTCTTGTGCATTTTCAGGCCAGATCGCTGCTGTAGCAACGTTGGCGTCTCTCGCCAGACCGATCTCAAATCCATGGTGCAGCACACTTTCAATGAAAGGCCCGCCAACGCCTGCCCCGATGATAAGGAGCGCAAGTACTCCAGACGCGACATACATCGGCATCTTTCCATCATCAACGTGCTCACCGCTTCGTACGGCCCTTAATAAACAGTCGCTTTCGGAACCATAAAACACCAATCCCAGAAAACGTACAGTGTAGAACGCCGTTACCGCGACGGTGATAAGGGCGACAACAAACAAGACTATGCTGCCGTCCGCAACAACCAGCAAGACGGCATCCTTGCTCCAAAAACCGGGAAAGGGTGGAAGTCCCATGAGTGAGAGCGCCGCAACAAGCGTGAATAACCATGTCATCGGCTGGTATTTCCGTAATGCCCCCATATCTGGCATATAGATGGAGTGGACAGCGTGAATTACGGTCCCTGCACAGAGAAAAAGACACGCTTTAAAAAGTGCATGGCTGACAAGATGAAAAATTCCGGCGGTATATCCATCAAGAAGGAGCGATGGTCCGAGCCCAGCGGCACCCAATCCAAGCAGCATGTACCCGATCTGGCTTACTGTTGAATACGCCAGTACTTTTTTAAGTTCCACTGCCACAAGTCCCTGCGTGGCTGCCAAGAAAGCGGTGAAAACCCCGACCCATGCAATGACGTAGAAGAACCAAGCTGCCTCGTCAATGCCGGCCACCCAGAGGCCGTAGTAGAAAATGGGCACAAATCGAGCCACAAGATACACACCGCTTTTCACCATTGTCGCGGCATGAATAAGAGCGGAAACCGGTCCTGGGCCAGCCATAGCCTCAGGCAACCATTCGTGAAAAGGAAACTGGGCTGACTTGCCGAACGGTCCAGCTAGTAGCAGCAGGCTCACCAATACCACCATGCCCGGAGTGGCAGCCATAGTTGCGAGCCAGACCGGAGCGGTTGCGTACAGTTCGAGAAAATTTAAAGTGCCGGCATAGAAGAACACCAGCAAAATCCCTCCGAGCATGAGCATGTCGCCAAAACCAGTGACGACAAGCGCTTTGAGGCTCGCCTGAGACGGGGTTACAAAGGCGGTTGGGTGCGGTCCACCAATCCAGTACTTTTTTTGGTCTTGAAAATAGAAACCGATCAGGCCATAGCTACAAACACCAACCAGTTTCCAGCCAACAAAAAGGAACAGGAGGTTATTGGCAAAGACCAGTAGCAACATACTGGCGATGAAGCCATTCATCCACATCCAAAAACGAGTCTGTGCGGGATCATCGCGCATATACCCGTGGCAATAGACCATGATGACGAAGCAGATCACCGCTACGACGTTGGCAAGGACAATACTCAGGCCGTCAACAAGCACCCCAAAGCCAATTTCGATCGGGTTGGCGAGCCACGCAAGCTCGTGCTCGAGTGGAAGCGTCTCGGGATGAAGCAATGCTGGCAACAAACTCAGCGCGGCCACAGCTGCAACCAAGGACGATAGAAGGGCTCCAAGATCTCTTGCCGTCCGGTTGAATCGGCCAAGAAAAGGCGTGACGGCCACTCCTACCAGCGGCGCGAAGATGCACACCCAAGCAGCAGTTGTTGTCATCCTGTCACCTCGGAAGACCGATCGGGATAGCCGGGTCAATGAACTGGGAAACCACCACTCCATTGAAGAGGCCAAGCAGGAGGACCCCCGCTGCGAGGATAAGCATGGGGACAAGCATGGTTAACGGCACCTTCTCCCGGTCCGGCTCTGCGCGAGACGACACAGTCATTTCTGTGGCTGTTTCGTCTTCGTCGGCGGTTAGGTACATATAGCGGACCACATTGGCCAGGTAACCAATGGCCAGCACACTGCTAACTAGGATGACACCAACAAACACCCACTGCTCCCCGTCGATTGCACCAAGAATTAGGTAAACCTTGCTAAAAAAGCCACCGGTCGGCGGAAGGCCGATCATGCCAAATGCACAGATTATGAACGCTGCCGTAGTCAACGGCATTTTTCTGGAAAGCTTTCGAAAAGTGTGAATCTCTCGACGTCCCGTTTGGTAAACGATGGCGCCGGCTACTAGAAACAGACAACATTTCATGACTGCATGGTTGACTAGATGCAGGATTCCCCCTGTGAAGCCCATCCCATTGGCAAGACCGATACCCAAAACGATGTAGCCAATCTGTGCGATAGACGAGTAGGCCAACATTCGTTTGAGATCAGATTGCACGATCGCCATAACGGAACCCAGAATCATGGCGACCGCCCCCATCCAACTCAACACTGTGGTAACCGGAAGTGTCTCAACGGAAAAACTTGGTTCAAATACAAAGAACATCACCCGTACCAACACGTACGCAGCGACTTTTGTCGTCGTGCCGGCGACCAGAGCACTGACAGCCGAGGGGGCGTTGGTGTACGCACCGGGAAGCCAAGCATGCATCGGAAATAGCGCCATCTTGAGCGAGATTCCAATGACGAAGAAGGCAAAACCGACAAGCACCGCGTTCGATTCGTAGAGCCCTGGAAGGATGCGGGCCAAGTCCGTCATGTTCAGCGAACCCGTTACGCTATAGAGATATCCTACCGAGAGCAAATAAAAGGCAGCCCCAACGGTCCCAAGAATTACATAGCGGAAGGCAGACACCACCGCCACGCCTCTACCAAGTGAAACTAATGCGTAGCAGGAAAGGGAGGTGATTTCGAGAAACACGTAGAGGTTGAACATGTCGGCTGTTGACACGAGACCCGTCAGCCCACTTACGAGGATGAGATAGACAGTGTAAAAGGGCACCTCTTGGTCCGGCGCCTCCTTCAAAATGCTCTTCTTCGAGTAAATCGCTACGAGAAGAGTGACAAAGGTCAGCAGCAGGAGCATGAGGGCGGCAAGGTGATCGACATAAAAAGCAATCCCCCACGGCGGTTCCCAGCCACCCATGAAATACTCGACCGGCCCAGCGTTGAGAACCCGACCTGCTAACACCAGAGACAAGCCAAAGGAACATAACAACGCGAGCACGGAAACGGGGAATACTAAACGTCGATGCCTCCAACCAAGGAGCGGAAGGATAAAGGAAATGATTAGAGGTACAACGACGATGAGGATGGGCGTCGCTGGTTGATGAATATTCATCCGGATGATCGGACTCTCTTTAGCAATTCGTCCTCTTCGAGCGTCCCGTACCTCCTGTAAATTCTAAGAAGTAGAGCTAACGCAACTCCAGTGGTGGCCACACCGACGACGATCGCGGTAAGCATGAGAACGTGAGGCAATGGGTTGACGTAGCTGGACGCATCCAAAGGTGCCGGACTGCGCGAGCTATGACTGCCAAAGACAATGGGAATCGTTGCGTCGCGTTTGGCCGAGAGTGATACGACAAATAGGATTATTGACCACTGAAAGATGTTCATGCCCACCAATTTCTTCACCAAGTTGGTCTTGCCGATCATGGCGTAGAAACCGATCATCATTAGCATGATGTACGTCGCGTTATTGAAATGGCCGATAATGAAATCCAGCATTTTCTGCCTATTCGAAGGTCAAGAGGTCGTAAAAGATTGACACGAGGGCCCCGGTCACCGTAATCCCTACGCCCACCTCGATAATGAGCATTCCGAGGCTACGCGGTT